>SOIA01000112.1 GCA_004378665.1 Candidatus Aminicenantota bacterium | reverse complement strand
CGTTGATTTAGGACAGGTTTTATGTTAATAGAGAAGGGAAATCATACAGGAGGTTTCATATGACTCATAAAGTCGGAATAAACGGATTTGGACGAATAGGCAGAAATTTTCTTCGCGCATCCTACAAGGATCCGGATATCGAAATTCTCGCTGTCAATGACATCACCGACTCTAAAACCCTGGCTCATCTTCTGAAATATGACTCTGTGCTCGGGATTTTAGAGGCGGATATTCAGGCCGCAGAGGATGAGATCATCGTCGATGGCAAAAAGATAAAAGTCCTTTCAGAAAAGGACCCGGGAAATCTCCCCTGGAAAGACCTGGGCGTATCCGTAGTCATCGAATCGACCGGACTCTTCAGGAAAAAACAGGACGCTGCAAAGCACATCGAACAGGGAGGTGCGGAAAAGGTGATCATCTCGGCCCCGGCCATAGAGCCTGATGCCACGCTTGTCCTGGGAGTCAACGAAGACACTTATGACCACGATAATCACCACATCATCTCCAACGCGTCCTGCACCACCAACTGCCTGGCCCCCGTAGTCAAAGTCCTCCATGATGAATTCGGCATCGAGAAGGGATTCATGACCACGATTCACGCTTACACCGGCGACCAGAAATTGCTCGATGCTCCGCATAAGGACCTGCGGCGGGCCCGAGCCGCTGCCATCTCCCAGATCCCCACAACCACCGGAGCCGCCAAAGCTGTCGGACTCGTTATTCCCGAGCTCAAAGGGAAAATCGACGGAATCGCCATCAGAGTCCCCACCGCCAATGTTTCTTTGGTGGATTTAGTGGCCCTCTTGAAGAAGAATGGCACTGCAGAGGAAGCCAACGCCGCCTTCAAAAAAGCCGCCGAAGGAAACTTAATCGGAATCCTCCAGTTCACAGAAGAACCTCTGGTATCCGTGGACTTCATGGCCAATCCTCACTCCGCCATCGTGGACGGGGATTACACAAGAATCATCGACGACAACATGATCAAAGTGCTCGCCTGGTATGACAATGAGTGGGGGTATTCCTGCCGCATGATCGATCTGATCAAATTCATGTACAAATAAAAAGGCCATGCTTTCCCTCGAGGATTTAGATCCCAAAGGCAAAACAGTCTTCCTCCGGGTCGATTTCAACGTTCCTTTAGACGAGGAAAGGAATATCCGGGATGACACCCGGATCAAAGCCGCGCTTCCGACGATAAATTCACTTCTTGAACAAAAAGCAAAACTCATCATCGCTTCCCACCTAGGACGGCCTAAAGGAAAATTCGTCCCGGAGCTCAGCCTCAAGCCCGTGGCCAAAAGACTTTCCGAGCTCATATCCCGGGAAGTCATCCTTGCGCCCGATGTCATCGGCGATGAAGTGACAAAACTGAAAAAAGAGCTCGGCGAAGGTCAGGTTCTTCTGCTGGAGAACGTCAGGTTTCACGACGAAGAGACGGCCAATGATGAAGACTTTGCCCGGAGCCTGGCCCAGGAGGTCGACTATTACGTCAACGACGCCTTCGGCACATGCCACCGCGCCCATGCCTCAGTCGTGGCCATCATCCGGTTCGTGGACAAAGCCGCGGCCGGATTTCTGGTTGAAAAAGAAGTGGATTATCTGAGTCAAATGGTGCATTCTCCACAAAAGCCCTTCGTGGTCATACTGGGGGGGGCAAAAGTCTCGGATAAGATCCCGGTCATCGAAGGTCTGCTGGATAAAGCGGACGACATCCTGATCGGAGGAGCCATGGCTTACACCTTTTTCAAAGCCCAGGGATTGGACGTCGGACGTTCTCTCGTAGAAGAAGACAAGATCGCACTGGCCAGCAGTCTTCTGGACAGGATTAAAGAGGAAAAAGTTGATTTTTACCTTCCCTCAGACCATGTCCTCGCTGTAAACACAGATGTCAAAGCCGAAGCCCAAACCACTGACTCTTTTCCCCTGCCGGCAGCTATGATGGCCCTGGATATCGGCCCCAAAACCATCGAAAAATACTCAGAAATCATATCAGAAGCGAAAACGATTTTCTGGAACGGACCGATGGGAGTCTTTGAAGTCGACGCGTTTTCTCAGGGAACCACAAGAATCGCCGAAGCCGTCGCCAACTCTGAAGCCACGTCCATCATCGGAGGCGGTGATTCTGTGGCAGCTGTGTACAAGGCTGGAGTGGCTGAGAAAATTTCCCATATTTCAACCGGAGGGGGCGCTTCCCTGGAATTCATCGCTAAAGGAATCCTTCCTGGAATCGAAGCATTGACGGAGAAATAAAATGACAATCACTAATGAAAAACCTTTTATCGCCGGAAACTGGAAAATGTACAAAACCATCCCTGAAGCGGTGGAAATGGTCAAGGCTCTTAAAGAGGCCAGCTCAGAACAGATCGAGGC
>SOIA01000073.1 GCA_004378665.1 Candidatus Aminicenantota bacterium | reverse complement strand
CTTGAGAAAAAGAAATACCAGTTGACAAGAACGATAAGAAATACTCCTGAAACAGTAATTATTATCTTTGTCAGCATAGTCACTCTCCTTCTAAATATTGAGCTTTGCTCTCCTTAACCTGAGTGAATTGGAAACAACCGAAACCGAACTAAAGGCCATGGCTGCTGAGGCAAAAATCGGGTTCAGCAGAATCCCGAAAAAGGGATAAAGAACACCGGCCGCAATCGGAATGCCCGCAACATTATAAAAAAACGCCCAGAAGAGATTCTGTTTGATGACTCTTATCGTTCGTTTGCTTAGCTCTATGGCAGAAACAACTCCTTGAAGATCCCCTTTGATTAAAGTTATATCCGATGCTTCCATAGCGACATCCGTTCCTGAACCGATGGCTATCCCCACATCAGCCTGAGCCAGAGCCGGCGCATCGTTTATTCCATCGCCAACCATAGCCACTTTTTTCCCTTCAGATTGAAGTTTTTTAATCTCATGAACCTTATCCTCAGGTAGAACTTCAGGCAACACTCTATCGATGCCAGCTCTTCTTGCCATGGCCTGAGCTGTCTTACGGTTGTCCCCTGTCAGCATAATGACTTCTAATCCCAGCTTCTTCAGCTTTTCCACAGCTTGGACTGAATTCTCCTTCAAAGTATCGGCAACTGCAATCACGCCTGCAACATGTCCATTTAATGCAATATAAATAGGCGTCTTCCCGTCCTTAGCAAAATACTCTGCTTTTTCAATTAAGTCCTTAATCTCGATATTTCGATCTCTCAAGAGCTTTGCATTACCCAGTAAAACACCTACATTTTCCACTTCCGCCTCGATCCCGTGCCCCTCAATGGCTTTGAAATTCTTCGGGTCATGAAGGACAATTTTAGTTTCTATTGCCTTTTTTATGACTGCTTCTCCAAGAGGGTGTTCTGAAACTTTCTCGGCACTTGCAGCATATTTTAATACTTCTTCTTCAGAATAAGAATTAAAGACAATGATGTCTGTGACCTCTGGCTCTCCTTTTGTCAAGGTGCCTGTCTTGTCAAAAACTACGGTGTCGAGTTTATGGGCTGTCTCCAAGCTCTCTCCGCCTTTAATCAATACTCCGTTCTCCGCCCCTTTTCCCGTTCCTACCATCACAGCTGTGGGTGTGGCCAAACCTAGAGCACAGGGGCATGCGATAATCATCACCGCCACAAAATTCAAGAGTGCAAAAGTCAACGCAGGAGATGGACCAAAATTAAACCAGACAACAAAAGTCGCGATAGCGATGGAAATCACGATGGGAACAAAGTATCCGGCAATGACATCCGCTAACCTCTGGATAGGTGCCTTTGAACCCTGAGCATCCTGGACGAGCTTAATGATCTGAGCAAGGGCTGTATCTTTTCCAACCTTTGTGGCCCGAAACTGAAAACTTCCTGTCTTGTTGATGGTGGCCCCGATGACTTCGTCCCCAGCTTCCTTTTTTGCTGGCATGCTCTCCCCGGTTATCATCGACTCATCTACTGAAGATTTTCCATCAGTTATAATCCCATCCACCGGAATTTTCTCACCAGGTCTGACTATGATCACATCTCCGACTAAAACTTCCTCAACAGGAATATCAATTTCCTTTCCCTCTCTCTTCACTCTTGCTGTCTTTGGCCGCAGCCCGATCAGTTTTTTTATCGCCTCTGATGTCTGTCCTTTGGCTCTTGCCTCAAGGAGTCTTCCCAAAAGAATCAAGACAATGATCATGGCCGATGTATCAAAAAAGACCTCAGGCTTTAGCCCCCCTGATTCAAAGAGAGACGGAAAAAGTGTAGCCGCTACACTGTAAAGATAAGCTGCCGAGGTGCCAACTGCAATCAGGGTGTTCATATCTGCGTTCCTGTGCGTAAAAGCGCCCCAAGCACCCTTGTAAAACTGCCAGCCGATCCAGAATTGAACGGGTGTTGCCAGCATCCAGAGGACAAAAAAATTATTCAGGATGTCTGGAGTCCAGGGAAACAAATCGGGCATACTTCCTAAAAATATGATAATGCCAAGGATTAATCCTATAAAAAATTTTCGCTTTAACTTAATGTACTCTTTTTCCCGGACAATCCTTTCTATATCCTCTAATTCCTCTTCAGGAGGAATTTCGAGAACTTTATAGCCAGTTTGCTCGATGACTCTTTTAATTTCCGCAAGGCTTGTCTCCGATGGAATGTATTCAACTTTGGCCTTCTCTGTTGCCAGGTTCACAGAAGCTTTCAATACACCCGTCATCCGGAGAAGAGCTTTCTCTATTTTTTGAACACAGGAAGCACACTGTAGGCCTCGAATCGGAATTTCGACGGAAGCAGTTCCGACATTATACCCACTCTTCCTCACCAAGGAGACAAGATCTTCAGACTTAAC
>SOIA01000385.1 GCA_004378665.1 Candidatus Aminicenantota bacterium | reverse complement strand
ATGGGAAATATGTATTATTGTTCGAATACGGATATAAGTTGTTCAAAAATGAACAAATAATGTTTTACATGCATTAAAAAACCCCAAGAGATAATATGGCATATTTTTTGCATATTAGAAGTTAATACATTGCTTATGAGACATGATGATGATTAAACTTGGAGGGCTGCTATGTTCATGAATTATATCAAGATTGTGCTGCGAACCTTCAGAAAGCAAAAGGTCTATTCATTTATTAATTTAGCTGGCCTGTCCTTGGGGCTGGCGTGCTTTATCCTCATTTCATTATGGGCACGACATGAGATGAGTTATGATCGGTTTCATGTTAAAAAGGATCGCATTTTCCGGATCCTGAATGCGAATGATAACGGAACTTTTGGAAGATCTGTCTCGTATGCCCTTGGTCCGGAACTCGAGCGAAAATATCCTGAAATCGAGGCGTCCTGTCGCGTCTGGCCATGGCATCGCTCGCTGGTTAAGTATCAGGACAAGAAATTCGATGAGTATAGTTTTTATCTGACGGATCCCACTTTTTTTACGATGTTTACATTCCCCTTCGTTAAAGGAAACGCCGAAATAGCATTGGCTGACCTAAATTCCATCGTCATCACTGAGGAAACAGCTCGCCGTTATTTTGGTGAGGAAGATCCCATGGGGAAGATCTTGCATGTAGCCAGTTACAATACTGATTTCACGGTAACCGGAGTTATCCAAAATATCCCATCCAATTCACACCTTCAGTTCAATATGGTTGCCCGGGTAGAGTATCTGGGTGAGGATCGCATCGGTCGATGGGAAGAATGGGTTGCACCCTCTTATGTGTTGCTCATGCCAGGAGCAAATGAAGAAGATGTAGAAGAGAAGATTGCTGGTATATATGAAGAGCACCTCGATTATGATCCGGATTATAGGCCTGTTCTTCAGCCAGTGACGAAGGTCCATCTTTATGCATTCGGTCGGACGGGGCTTGTCAGACAGGTTACTATTTTTTCGATTATAGCCATATTTATCTTGGTGATCGCCTGTATTAACTTCATGAATCTCAGCACGGCCCGGTCGGCGAGGCGGGCCAAAGAAGTTGGGCTTCGTAAAGTGACAGGAGCTCACCGCTCTCAACTCGTCAGACAGTTTTTGGGAGAGTCGCTCGTACTGAGCTATTTGGCCCTTGGACTGGCTTTGCTCTTAGTCGAAACGGTATTGCCCGCTTTCAATGTGTTTACGGGTAAGCAGCTGAGCCTTACTGACGGTGCTGGAAATTATTTGACTTTCTTAATTTTCATCGTCGTGCCGTTGACAGGTTTATTTGCAGGTTGCTATCCTGCATTTCGTTTATCGGCTTACCAGCCGGAGAAGGTGTTGAAGGGTAAGGCCGGTTTTGCTGCGGGTCCATTTCAATTCCGCAGAATCCTCGTCGTCTTCCAGTTTTCCATCTCCATCGGCCTTATCATCGCGACTTTGATCGTAGCCAAGCAACTCCGGTTCATCCGGGAGAGAGATTTGGGGCTCGATCGGCATCACATTGTCACGGTGATGAACAATCCAGATTTGAACAACCGATTTGATGCGTTTAAGAGTGAATTGGAGGGGGAGCTGGGTGTTATCCAGGTTACAGCAGCTGCCCAGCGCCCGATGAATGTCGGCCAGGGTGTCTCTATCGACTGGGAAGGGCGGCAGGATGACGCTCCCTTTATAGTGAAATATACAGTTGTTGACTATGATTTCTTCAAGACATTCAACATGGAACTTGTCGAAGGAAGGCCTTTTTCAAGAGCGATTGCCTCTGATGCTATAGAGGCGTGTGTTATCAACGAATCATTGAAGAAGATTATCGGCGCAGAATCTCCTCTGGATAAGCAGATCTATTTTAATCATCCTGAATTTTCAGAACCTGCTCGTTATGTACGTGTGATTGGCGTCGTCAAGGATTTTCACAGCGAGTCGATCCATCATGCCATACGGCCGTTTATATTCCGCATCCACAGGCCGTTTCATCAGTATGTGTTCGTCAGGATCGATCCTCAGGATATACAAGGCGCGATGGGCAGAATAAAGCGAACCTTTGAACGTTTTTCACCCGAGTACCCGTTCTATTTTCAGTTCCTCGATGAGGCCTTCGAAGAGCAATACCGGACGGAAAAACAGCTGGGGCAACTTTTCCAGATATTCGGGGCGTTTGCAATCTTTATCTCCTGTCTGGGTCTCTTCGGTCTGGCCGCGTATACGGCCGAACAGAAGACCAAGGAGATCGGCATCCGTAAAGTGCTTGGCGCTTCGGTCTCCGGGATTATCCTGCTTCTCAGCAAGGAATTTATTAAATGGGTACTCGTTGCCAATATTGTGGCCTGGCCCGTTGCTTACTGGATAATGCGACGGTGGCTTAACGAGTTCGCCTACAGAATCGATATAAGCATTGGTGTTTTTATTCTATCGGCCATGATTGCCTTCGCGATTGCTATGGGCACCGTGAGTTATCAAGCTGCGAAGACAGCTCTGGCCAATCCAATAGACTCATTACGATATGAATGAGAGGAAATGATTTATATGGATGAACGGAAAGCTGTATTTCCTTCTCAAGGATTTTGGAAATCAATCTTATTTTTCTACTCCCAGTTCACGCAGTTTGTCCTTCGAGTTTATTAGGACTCTTTTAGCATATTCGGTATCACCGGGATTCAGCTCTACGGCCAGCTTGTAGTATTTAACTGCCTTTTCCTTGTCACCCATTATCATATATGCTTCCCCGAGGCTGTCATGGGCATTGAAAGATTTTGGAAAGCGTTTGATATTGTAGGCGAAAATCTCGACTGCTTTCTTGTACTCTTCCCGGCCGAGAAAATAGTATCCCTGGGAATTGATCATTTGTTCCGGGAGAATGTCAGATTCTTCAAACCCGTACTTCGCCCACTTTGCGAGACGTGTTTTAATATACTTTTGAATCTCATCCAGGTCGGCATTCATCAAAACTTCTCTGGGCATCCTCCAACCGCTGAAGATAAATTGAAGTCCGTCATAAATATTTCTGCCTACCATCGATCCGTGATCGCCTTCCACCCAGGCGCTCTTCCAGGTCAAACCGGTAATTGGATTGTCATTCATCCATTTTTCAAGTTCTTTAAAAGTGTCAAGGGTTAACTCGGCTTCCTCTTTTCCAACTGTCATGAACAGGAATTTATCATCCGCTTTCCTGACTTTTGCCATTTTTTCGATATTTTTCAGCCAATACTGGTCGTTGGTCTGGAACCAGGGGCTGCCGGCCACGTATGCCGTGAACAGGTCAGGGTAATTGAAAAGCGTGTACATGGTAAAAAGCCCGCCGACCGAGTGACCATGCAAAATCCTGAAACTGTTTGTCCGATAGTTTTTCTCCACGAAAGGAATCAGCTCTTCCCAGAGGAACTTTATCGAAAGGTCTGCTCCCGCAGCTTCTTCTCCGCGTTCCTCAAAGGGAGTGGGAACGTATCCCCTCTGGAAGGGCGGCACTCCGACGACGATCATGTTCGGAATATATATTCCGCGTGCCAGAAACTCTACAGTTCCGCAGGCGTAGGTGAAGTAGAAGCCACCTAGATCATAAAGAACCGGGTACTTGGCTGCGCCGGCGTCATAGCCATCCGGTACGGAAATTAAAACGGGTACCTCCCTTTTAAGGATCTTCGAAGTCATTGTTAGGGATTGGCCGATAACCACGTCCTCCCCTTCAACCTGGGCCATTCCGGTTTGGTTGAAAAAGGCGACAAATGAAAAAACTGACAAAATGCATAAAAAATTAAAGACTTTTAATTTTCTCATGATGATTTCCCTCCTGTATTTAAATATATTTCATCTTTATACGGCACTGGCTAAACCGCCTATGAGATAATACGGATAAAAGCCGTTGAAGTTTAACACATAAAGGAAATCTTAAGCTGACTTTTGCTGCAGAACGCCCGGCCTCCACCGCAGGCCCAGCCTCAACTGGCTATGGCTGCTGAGGAGAGATAGGAGTATTTCTGAGAACCTCTGTAGTTGTTTTCTGTCGATTTTGAGGGAAAAGTCTATCTAAAGGCTTTGTGTTAGGCTGTTTTTCTCGAATTGCTGCGATTTTTGGCGATTGACCACGCTGTTTTAACTGTGATACTCTCATTCTAGGATGTCAGCGGGCGGGAATTGTGGAAAATGGCGAAGGATTTGGAGCAAGGCCAAAAAGGAAATTCCTATATTTTTAAAGGAGGTTCTAATGAAAAAACATCTATATCTCATCCCATTTTTGTTGATATTGACAATCGCCACGCCATTATTTCTGGCCGCAGGAATCGATATCAACGACACAAAGCTTTTGAGTCAACCTGCCATCAGCAAAGATCACATAGCCTTTGTCTATGCTGGTGACCTCTGGATAGCTGACATTGATGGGAAAGGAGTTCGGCGTTTGACCACCGCTCAAGGCTTGGAATCCAATCCCGTTTTTTCGCCGGACGAAAGCCTTTTAGCCTTCAGTGCCGAGTATGACGGAAACATAGATGTTTATGTTGTTCCTGTTGATGGCGGTGTTCCTAAGCGGCTCACATGGCATCCGGGAATAGATGTTGTCCGTGGTTTCACACCTGAGGGATCCTCTGTGCTTTTTATATCTCCCCGTTCTGTTTTTACGAGGCGGTATACCCAGCTTTTTACAGTATCTCTCCAAGGCGGCTTTCCCGCTTCCCTCAAGATTCCCCACGCTTACAAAGCCACATACTCGCCCGATGGTAAGAGAATGGCTTACACCCCGTTTTTCGAACCCTTTCGCCAGTGGAAGCATTACCGTGGAGGCACAGTTTCCACAATCTGGCTCTACACTTTCTCCGATCACTCTGTTGAGAAAATTCCTCAGCCTGAAGGCCGCTGCAACGACACAGATCCCATGTGGACAGGGGATAAGATTTATTTCCGTTCGGATCGGAATGGAGAGTTTAATCTTTTTTCATTCGACCTGAAATCAAAAGAGATTAAACAGCTCACCTCCCACACTGATTTTCCTGTCCTCAGTGCCTCTTCAGGTGGAGGGAAAATCATCTACGAGCAGGCCGGACATCTCCATATTTATGATCCTGCCCAAAAACGAAGGACAAAGCTAACTGTTGGTGTGGCAGCTGACCTGATTGAGGTGCGTCCCCGCTATGTCAAAGGCTTCCGATATATCCGTAACGCAAATATTTCTCCTTCTGGTGCACGAGCTGTTCTCGGGTTTCGGGGCGAAATTGTTACGGTTCCAGCCGAGAAAGGAGACCCGCGCAACTTGACAAACACAACCGGTGTCCATGAGCGGTCACCGGTCTGGTCGCCAGACGGTAAACATATCGCCTATTTTTCGGATGAAAGCGGGGAGTACAAACTCTATGTTATAAGCCAGGATGGCAAGGGAAAAGTGAGGAAGTTCAAGATAAAAGGCGCGGGATTTTATGATGCGCCTGTCTGGTCACCGGACAGCGAAAAGATCTCTTATGCGGACAACTCCTGGAGTCTCTACTGGATAGATTTAAAGAGGGAAGTCTCGAAGAATATCGGAACAGAATACCTGTACGGGCCGCGTCGAATGAAGACCATCCACTCCGTCTGGTCTCCTGATTCTAAGTGGATTGCCTACACCATGAGCACCGCAGCTTATATCTCGAAGGTTTACCTGTATTCCATCGAAAGAGATAAATCTTATGCTGTTACCGATGGCATGAGCAACGTCAGCAATCCTGTTTTTGACGAAAGCAGCAAATACCTCTACTTTTTTGCCTCGACTGATGCCGGACCGGTTAAACAGTGGTTTGCTATGTCAAATGCTGACATGCGCATGACGCGCTCGATTTATTTAGCTGTGCTGCGAAAGGACATTCCCTCACCTCTTGCCAAGGAGAGCGATGAGGAAAAAGGTGAAGAGAAGAAGGAAAAGCCTGAAAAGAAAAAATCAAAGCCAGTCAAGACCTTCTCCGTAGACTTTGAGGGCCTTAATCAGAGAATACTTGCCCTGCCCCTTCCTGCCCGTAACTACTTCAGCCTCCAAGCAGGCAAAGAAGGAGAGATCTACTACCTCGAAGCTCCCGAGGGAAGCAGGAACCCTTCCGCAAAGGAAACCAAGCTGCACAGATATGATCTCGATAAGCGAAAGGATGTAACCCTCATGAGGGAGGTGAATTATTACCTGCTCTCGGCCGACAATAAAAAAATCCTCTACAGGTTCAAGGATAACTGGGGGATCGTTCTTTTAACTGATAGGATTAAATCAGGTCAGGAAAAGATAAAGCCCGATCAGGGAAAGCTTAATATCGATGCTATCGAAGTCCGTATCGACCCGAGGGCTGAGTGGCAGCAAATTTTCGACGAAGCATGGAGAATCAACCGTGATTACTTCTATGCTCCGAACATGCACGGTGTGGACTGGAAAGCTATGCGAGATAAATATACTGCTTTTCTTCCTCATCTTGCCTGCCGGAGCGATCTTGACCGTGTTATCCGCTGGATGTGCAGCGAATTGGCGGTCGGACACCATCGAGTTGGACGCGGAGATACTCTCAGCCAGCCCAAACGAGTTCCTGGTGGCTTACTCGGAGCTGATTACTCCGTCGAAAATGGATGCTATCGCTTTAAAAAGGTATACGGCGGGCTCAACTGGAATCCTGAGCTTCGTTCTCCGTTGACCGAACCAGGTGTGGATGTGAAGGAAGGAGAATATCTCCTGGCTGTCCAGGGAAAGAAACTTCGCCCGCCGACGAATCCTTACAGTTTGTTTGAAAATACTGCTGGCAAGATCATAGAGATTACAGTTGGTCCGAATCCAGACGGCACAGGCTCACGCACTGTTTCTGTGGTTCCGATCCGCGGTGAAAGCGCCCTGCGGAATCGGGATTGGGTGGAAGGAAATCTCAAGAAGGTTAATGAAGCAACCGGTGGTCGTGTGGCTTATGTCTATGTGCCGAATACCACAACTTTAGGACACACTTATTTCAAGCGCTACTTTTTCCCTCAAGTACACAAAGATGCCATCATTGTCGACGAGCGATTTAACGGCGGCGGCTCAGTTGCAGATTATTATATCGATATTCTCCGGCGTCCGTTTGTCAGTTACTGGCACACAAGATACGGTCACGACCTTAAGACACCGGGTGCATCGATTCAAGGACCAAAGGTCATGCTCATTGATGAAACAGCCGGCTCTGGCGGTGATTTGCTTCCCTGGATGTTCCGCAAATTTAAGCTTGGTAAATTGATCGGAAAGAGGACATGGGGAGGACTGGTAGGAACCCTTGGATTCCCGATCCTGATGGATGGCGGTTATGTTACTGCACCGAATCTTGCCATCTGGACAGAGGACGGCTGGGTTGTCGAAAATGTGGGAGTTCCTCCAGATATAGAGGTTGAGCAGCGGCCTGCTGATGTGATCGCAGGTCGAGATCCTCAATTGGAAAAGGCTATTGAAGTCATAATGGAAGAGTTAAAGAAGAATCCGCCAGTAAAATTGAAGCGCCCGCCTTATCCGGTTAGAATCAAATAATCGATGACTCAGTGATAATGGAGGTGTTTGATTCATCAAACACACCTTCTATGATGATGCCATGTAAGTGCTTTTTTGCTTCAGGATTATTGATAAAAGTCGCTTTTGACCAGAATCACCCGATTGCCTATGGAATGCCAGAGGAAGCTGCCGGCTTT
>SOIA01000045.1 GCA_004378665.1 Candidatus Aminicenantota bacterium | reverse complement strand
AAGACACGAGAAAGCACGATCTCATGTTCAAGATCTTAGAAGCCCAGGCCAAAAAGAATGGCATGCTTTTCTCCGAAGGAGTCCTGGAGACTCTTGATGATGGCTTTGGGTTTTTACGAGCGCCTGAATTCAGCTATCTGCCCAGTCATGACGATATCTACGTGTCACCTTCGCAGATTCGAAAGTTCCAGCTCAGAACAGGAGATACCATATCAGGGATTGTCCGTCCCCCCAAAGAAGGAGAAAAATATTTCGCGCTGATCAAGATCGAAGCGATTAATTTCACTCATCCGGAGGTCATTCTCGATCAAAGACGGAATCTGTATTTTGACATGCTCACGCCCCTCTATCCTTTCGAGAAGATCAATCTTGAGGACAGCAAAAAAGACCTGAATGCGCGAGTTATGGACCTCTTGACTCCGATCGGAAAAGGCCAGAGGGGACTCATCGTCTCTCCTCCTCGAGCAGGGAAGACTACTCTTCTGAAAACGATCGCAAAATCAGTCGAAAAAAATCATCCGGAGATCATCCTTATTGTCCTTCTCGTTGCTGAAAGACCAGAAGAGGTAACCGATTTCCAAAGGAGCATCAACGGGGAAGTCGTGGCATCGACTTTCGATGAACCTCCTGCACGAAATGCCCAAGTGGCCAGCCTTGTCCTTGAGAAGGCCAAAAGGCTTGTGGAAATCAAGAAAGATGTGATCATTCTTATGGACAGTATCACACGCCTGGCCAGAGCCCATAATGCGATCATGCCGCCTTCTGGCAAGGTTCTCTCCGGTGGGATCGACGCCAACGCCCTGAATAAGCCGAAAAAGTTCTTCGGCTCGGCCCGTAAAGTTGAAGAGGGAGGAAGTTTGACCATAATTGCGACCGCACTGGTCGATACCGGAAGCCGGATGGACGAGGTCATTTTCGAGGAGTTTAAAGGCACGGGGAACATGGAAATAAACCTCGACAGAAGACTCGTGGATAAGAGATTATTTCCTGCGATCGATATTTCACGTTCAGGAACGCGGAAGGAAGAACTTCTGATTAAAGATCAAGATCTGAACAGAATATGGATATTGAGAAAAGTCCTCGCACAGTTGAGTGAGGTGGAAGCGATGGAACTGCTGCTGGATAAAATCTCCAAGACAAAAACAAACTCAGAATTCTTGAACTTGATGAGTAAAGGCTTATAACAGAAGACAGGCTGTAAGACAGCCATCCCTTTAGCCTCTGAGCGAAATCCTCCGAAATCTCACCCAATTTCTTTTTCTATAACCAAAATCTCAGGCATTATTCTGTCTTGTCGTCTACTAAACACTCAGAATGATATTGTTTCAATCGAAATTTCATTATTGTATTATTATCCAAGTTGGTTTTCTGGTATGATTATCAAACAATTCTGAATCAAGGAGGGAATCTATGAGACAAAACGCCAAATTCTTACGGACTATTCAAATATTCACAGTGGTGTTCCTTGTTTTGGGATTGTGGACCCAGCTTGCCGAAGCCCAGAAAAAGATCAAGTCTCCAGAAGAATACTTTGGATTTCAGCTCGGCAGCGATAGAAAGATCGCGCGCTGGGACAAGATTGTTGACTACTACAAGCTGTTGGAGAAAGAAAGTGACAAGATCAAAGTCATTAACATGGGGCCATCCACTATGGGCAATCCCTTTCTTGTGGTCATCATATCCTCTCCGGAGAACCTGGCTAATTTGAACCGGCTTCAAGAAGTGAACGCCAAGCTCAGCGATCCGAGAGGAATCCCGGAAGCAGAAATCAAAAAGCTGGTCAAGGAGGGCAAGGCGGTCATGTGTCAGTCCATGAGCCTCCATGCGACTGAGATCGGTGGCACGCAGATGGCACCTGAACTGACCTATGACCTTGTAACCCGGGGAGATGAGGAGACACAGGGCATCCTGAACAACGTGGTCTTCTTCCTGATACCGAGCTTCAACCCGGACGGCCAGATCATGGTCACTGATTGGTACCGCAAGACTGTGGGTACGGAGTACGAGGGGGCTGGCCTCCCCTGGCTGTACCACCTGTATGCCGGACACGACAACAACCGGGATGGTGACTTTATCAATTTGGCTGAGTCGGTGTACGCAGCCAAGATCATGTACCGGGACTGGGTTCCACAGGCCTACATCGATCATCACCAAATGGGAAGCTCCGGTGCCCGATTCTACGTTCCGCCCTACTGCGAACCCATTCGTCCTTACGCTGATCCTCTGATCTGGCGGGAGCACAGCTGGTACGGCGCCCATATCGCCTACAAGCTGGAAGAGGCCGGGAAATCAGGCATCCTCAACGCTGCCCAGTATCCCGGCTGGGGCCATTTCGGATGGCACTGGATCACTCCCTTCCACAACATCGCCGGGATGC
>SOIA01000281.1 GCA_004378665.1 Candidatus Aminicenantota bacterium | reverse complement strand
CTATAAGTGAAAGAATCTTCACTTCATCCCCTTCACTTAATGTATACTCTATATCGCGGGGATAACCATTCACCAAACAAACCTTTCCCAATCTTTCAGGTATATTCAAATGGGAGATTAGATCCTGAAGAGTAAGATGTTCCGGTATAGATATATTATTATCCTTATCAAGTTTACCCTCTCCTTTATAGAATAATAATTTACAGCCATGTAATTGTCAAAATAAGAGAGACGACCAATTTTTCGAAAGACTAACTACCTTCTATTTTTTTAATAAAATTTTTCAGCTTCTGAATCATTTTCTCTTCAGGCATCGGTTCTGTCTGATGGGTTTAAATTATATCCCTCTCCCTGCATCGATCCCCAAGTGTCTTTGCTCCTCCATTCTTCCAGGTGTCGAACATCAGGTCTATGAGGTAGATCTCCTCCTCTGCCCTTCTTGTGGAGGTCAGATGAAGATCATTTCCTTCATCGAAAATCCCGCAACCATCGACAGGATCATCCGCCATCTCAAGTTCAGCTTCCAGGCCGAACGGCCTCCACCATCCCATGTGGCCCATCAGGAACTTCTTATGGCAGCCGAGGCGAGTGGGGAATATTTCTGAGAGCCTCTGTGGCTGCTTCTTGTTGATTCGAGGGTGAAGTCTAATTAAAACTTGATGATTTGGAGGTTTCGGGGGATTTGTGTCGCTTTTTGAGTCTTTGATCCTGTAAGTTTGGGTGTGATATCTTCAACTCAGCAGGATAACGGGCTGGAATTGAGGAATATTGTGAGAGATCGGATGCCAACCCAGAAATTCCTATCAAATATGCTGAAAGGACTTAAAGAGAGAGGTGTGGTCTATGAGGAAAAAGCAGAGAAATTAAACAAGTAACTCCATACATGCGGTTTTAGTTTTGGAAGCGATACTCTCGGCCTGTTCTCATGAATATTTCAATATTTTCATGGGGTGTCTCCTGAGGAAGGTCACAGCCTGTGCTTAAGATGAAGTTAGGATATTTCTTCATGTTTTCCATTATGTCCATCACTTCTTTTTGAACATCTTGTTTTGTCCCGAACATCATGGTTTGAGTAGGATTGACATTGCCCAGGATGACAACATTCTCAGGGGCTTTTTGGGCTGCTTCTTTCAAATTGACGCCTTCTTCTTTTGAATCGAGGCTCATCCCATCCACTCCTGATGTGGCAATATCCTCGATCACATGCATGGTGTTTCCACAGCCGTGATATATTATGTTGACATCGCTATATTTACAGCTGTTTATTATGTGTTTGATATAAGGAATGGAGAATTCTTGAAACTGCTTTGGGCCAAGCATGCTGGCACTAGGCTCCAGAATGCATATTACCTCTGCGCCAGCACTTATCAATAAGGTGATATATTCCTGAATCTTTTCTGTGGTGAGGTCACACAATTTATGCAAACTTTCAGGCTGCCATTTTGTGGCTTTGAAAGCTTCTATAGCCCCCATGATTAAAGAAGCAAGAGTGTAGGGACCTGTCACATATGCTCCTTTTAATATTTCCTTGGACAATCCTATGCTCATGAGTTTCATGGTTTCCACATAGCCATTGACTCTGGTGTCAAAAGAAATGTTTATTTCTCTTAGTTCTTTTATTTCTTCCATATCAAATTTACCTTTGGGCACTGCTGCCGGGTTTTCTCTTGGAAAAAGGGTGTACATTCCTAAAGCATTTGCTTCCACTGATAAATCCATTAAGGTGAAGATTATGTCAGGAGAAAATTTGTCTGCCAGTGCTTTGATGACTTTATAATGGAGGCCGTAATTTTGCTGGGCAAGTTTAATATTGGTGCCAGTCAATACCACACCAGGGAATCCCATCAAAGGTGCAATCAATCTTCTCTTTTGTTTGAATGACTCTTGGGCTATTTCTGCAAGTTTCATTTTTTGATTCCTTATCCATTACAATGGTACAATTTTCGAGGTCAAATAATCAACACGCAGATAAAGATTTGTGTATGTACCGGATTTCTCCTGCTCGGGCTCATGATTTGTTATCAATATGAACAAGTCATGAAGACAACGCCAAACATTCAACACAAAAAAATAACATGCAGAGAATTTGGAATGAATATGATTGATTGCTAAAAGTAATCAACAACAATTCATCTGGCAAGGAAAGGAAAAATTCGCAGCAAAAGGCATTGTACGCTTTTTGAGGCTGTCATGACATGTGAAGTCCTGATAGACTTGAGTGATAACATCCCTCATTATTTTCATCAGCAGTTTTGGCTTACCGATTAGGTTTTCCATCCATGATCTTGATGGAAGACACTTCTAGCTTTGATTTTTGATATTTTATTATCCTTGGTTCGGCTTACGGCCTGCCTTTCTCTCTGCCTACGCTTGACCCATGACGTTACCGC
>SOIA01000286.1 GCA_004378665.1 Candidatus Aminicenantota bacterium | reverse complement strand
CTCTTTGAACGGAGAAATCAAAACCATATCCTGGGTGGACAAGGGAAGCGTGGTCTTATCCTCTCCTCTCGAGTATCCCCACTTTAGGGAGAATACATCCGCTATCCTGCTGAGGACAGTCTCCGTTTTCCTCGATGAAAAAAAACAGATCCTGAGACGAAAAGTCAATTCCAGCCCAGCACAGCCCCTCCTGGAAGAGGCGGGCTCTTTCAGCTTCAATCTGGATAAGGCCGCAAATCTCGTGAGACTGCGTCTTGCGCACTCGACAAACATGGAGAAATGCTATGAAATTTCCGTATTCCCCAAAAATACGGGGCTCGCCAACTCCCGTTAGCCGGAAAAAGAGGAGAAATAAAGGCGCAACAGCCCTCGTCTCGGTCTTTCTTTTCATCATCTTCTCTACCCTGGGATTGAACATGCTCTATTTCACCGGAATCTATCTCCGGATCAGCGCTTATAAAAAGAATTCGACTCTTCTGGATTATGCATCGGAGAATGGAATCAAACACGGATTCAATCATCTTCTCGGCCTGTTGACACAGAGCTCTTTCCCGGTCCTTCTCTCCCAGGAAGACCTGGAAAAGCTCTGGATCGACGCCCTGAATCAAGGCTCAGGAACAGTCGAAAAGCTCATCGGGCAGACACCCCCTCTCCAAACAGAGCAGGATTGGGAGAACCTCGAATGGAAAAGCACAACTGATTTTTCTCTTGAACGAATGGAAGAAAACGAAGACTATTTCAAAGCTGTTTACAGGACGCGCATTCTCTCTGAAGGAAAGATCGATCATTTCAAACATACAGGGACATCCTCCTTCGAAGCCTCCCTGGGAATATTCACCGGCCACCTCCCCCTCCCGTCTATCCCGTTTCTGGTAGATAAAAAACTTGAGCCCGAACAGAAGGAAAATTTCGCAGAAAAGAACAACATCACACTGACTCCATCACAAAAGAATCTTCTTCCGCCTCAACTCGTGTATTCTGAAGAAAATCTTCTTCCCAAGGATGCCCTTCCTCAGCTTCAAAAAGCCCTGAGAATCAAATTGTTCAGCCCGTTCGACCTATCCAACCGTATCCTTCGTGCCGCTCTCGGCCTGGAGGAGTCGAACGCGCCCATACCCGAAGGCGTCTATCTCATCAGAGATGACCTGGGCCTCGGAGGGATCTATGTGCAGGGAGATTTGGAGGAAATGGTCCTGGCCATCGAGGAAGAGTTCCAGGTCGTGTCATTCCTCAGCGATCTGGGCTGCTGGATACTCAAGTTCAGTCCCCAGAAAAGCCAAACCATATTCATAACTCCTGAAGAAATCCATCATTTCGACCTTTATCCCCGGGGCATCATCATCGTCAACGGAAAGATCCAATCTCTGGGCGGAGGGATGATGGAGCCTTCAGGCAGGGCAATCCTCGTGACAGAAGAAGAGATTCCCTCCATTCTCCAGGACGTCAGCCTGACGATCGTCTCATCCGGCCGGATTACTCTGACCTCCCACCTCATTCACCAGGGAGTGAGCTGGATGGACAAAGTGCCCTATATCAAATATTCCAAATCCCAATTGAATATCTTTGCCGCAGGACAGGATTTCCAGGGCAATGCGGCAACGGAAGGAAAGATTGTCATCGATGAAGACTCTCCCCAGGATTTAAAAATCCAGGCCTCACTCACCGCATCCGGCAAAGGATTTTCGATAGAAGGCGAGAGCAAGACAGTCCATCTCCTGGGCAGCATCCAGGTTTCAGACTATTCATCCCACGAAAACGCACTCAACCTTACTCATGACGAAAAGCTCTTGGAGATGAACGAACTCACCCAGGATGCACCGCGAATGGCAAAACCAGTTCTTTTCCTTTCTTTCTTCAAGCCGATCGAATGGAAGGAGCTTTAGATGACAAACAAGAAAATAGGCTTCCCTGAATCCATGAGAAGAGGATTCTCGCTCACGGAAACGATCATCGCACTCTCCATCCTTACACTTATAGCCGCCGCTGTATCCACCTCCTTCCTGAACAATGTTCCAAAGTACAGGCTTCAAAGTGCTGTTCGGGAAGTCCATTCCAGATTGAACTACGCCAGGTTCAAGGCGATTTTCGAGGAAGAAAAAATCAGGGTGAAATTCTACCCGACTGGCTACGCCCTTGAAAAATACGATGAAGACCTGAAGGAATGGAAACAGGAGCGAAAATTCCCGCTCCAGGGAGTCACACTTCAAGCCAACAACAATCCCGTGTTCCATCCAGGTGGAACCGTGTCCAACCTGGCCTCCATCACTCTCTCCAATTCATGGGGGGCGTACAGAATCACTCTGGCAATTTCCGGAAGGATAAGAACCGTTCGGCTTTAGTAATCCCTATTCATAATCTTCCTCGATCCATAGAACAGATCCTGGACGAAGGAG
>SOIA01000251.1 GCA_004378665.1 Candidatus Aminicenantota bacterium | reverse complement strand
CTCGAGGAAGATTGGACGCACGTGCTTCAATACACTCCCATCCCGGGAGAAAAAGACCTGATGCAGGCCATCATAGATTACCTCAAAAAGGACGATATCCACATCGGACCGGACAACATCATGATCACCACTTCCGGACAGCACGGCCTGGACCTGGTGGGGCGATTATTCCTTGACCCTCAAGATGCCATTGCCATCGACCTCCCCACTTTTGGAGGAGCCCTGGCTGCCTTTGAGCTCGAAGACGCCCAGTACGTGGTCAAAGCCATAGAAGAAGACGGAACGGACGTCAAAGGGCTGGAGGCAGAGATCAAAAATTACTCAGACACGAAGAAGAAAAAACCAAAATTCATCTATGTTGTCCCTGATTTTCAGAATCCCTCAGGGATCACCACCAGCCTTGAAAAAAGACTCGCACTCCTTGAATTGGCGAAGAAGTATGAGATCCCCGTCGTCGAAGACAGCCCTTACAGAGAGCTGAGATACAGGGGCGAGCATCTCCCTTCCATCTACTCGCTGGATAAGAATCAAGGCCATGTGATCGGGCTGTACACATTTTCAAAAATTCTCTGTCCCGGCATTCGAGTTGGATTCAACATCGGTCCGCCCGAAGTGGTCAAAAAGTTTGCCTTCATCAAAGGAGCCAATATCCTCAACACGCCCAAGCTGAATCAGAATATCTGCAGGACATTCCTTCAAGAGTATGACCTGGATACTCATTTCCAGAAAACAAGACACTATTACTCTGAAAAATTGAATTTCTTCCTTGAAGCGCTGGAAGATAATTTTCCCGAAGATATGGGCGTCAAATGGACAAAACCCGAAGGCGGGCTGTTCCTCTGGATAACCGTGCCTGAGGAGATAAACACTCTCGACCTTTTCTACATGGCCATCGATGAGAAAGTGGCTTTCGTCCCAGGAGAAATCTTCTATCCGGAGGGATTTAAAAAATACAATTCCATGAGGATCAATTTTTCCTTTCCCACAAAAGAGGAAATCGTCGAAGGAGTCAAAAGGCTGAGTTCTGTTATCCAGAAATATCAGTCCAAGAAAAAGACATAAGACAATTCGTTCCGAGGGGAGAAGAATCATGAGTGACGAGCAAAAATACAGCCCGGGAGTGAAAAAATACATCAAGGAAGCCGAAAAATTCTTAGACCAAAAAAAGAAAGCCCTGGAGCGAACCAAAAATTTCAAATTCGACACCATAGCTGTTCACGGTCTCTACACCGTGGAGGAAGCCTTAAACTTGAATCAGGGAGCCGTGATAGAACCCCTTTATCTGTCCACGGCTCAGGCTTACCGGGACTCAGACGAGTTGGAAGCCGCTCTCTCCTACCTGATCCCGACCTGGTGCTACTCCCGGTTTGCCAACCCGACCACCTATTACCTGGAATGGGCACTGGCTTTGCTTGAAGGCTATCAGACCGGTTGCGACACATCCTGCCTCGTGACGGCTTCCGGAATGTCTGCTCTGATGCTCGCAGTGGATTGCTTTCTGGTCAAGCAGACGAACGGACCAGAAAAAATAAACTTCGTTTCCTCCATTCAAATCTACGGCGGCACTTTCCAGCACTTTTCCGTGAGAAAGATGCAGGAGAGAGGTATTGAAGTGCGCTGGGTTCACCATCCCGAGGATTTAGAGGAGTGGGAGTCGAAAATCGACGAAAACACCAGATTTCTGTTTTCCGAGGCTCCCAGCAACCCGCAACTGTCTTTCTGCGACGTGAAAGCCCTCGCTGATCTGGCCCATTCCTGGGACATCCCCTTTATCATCGATTCCACCTGTGCCACTCCTGCGTTGATGCGTCCTTTTGCCTACGGAGCTGACATCGTCATCCACTCTCTGACGAAATCCATAACCGCCAGCGGCCTGGCCATGGGCGGGGCGCTGGTCAGCCGAAAACCCATCGTGACCAAAATCAAAAACGACCATCCCCTCTTTAAGGAAAGTTTCGCCGAGTACGTCAAGTTTCTCCCTTTCCGGGACACCGGGCCTGCCGCTTCTCCGACGAACGCCCTCTTCGCCTTGAACGATCTGCGGACGCTCCGTTCCAGGATGGACTTATTGAGTCAAAATTCAGAAAAAGTGGCAGGATTCCTCGAGCAGCACCCACGTGTCTATCAGGTTGATTATCTCGGACAGGAAAGTTTCCTGTATCATCCCCTGGCTAAAAAATACATGAAGCTCGTGGATTCCGACGACGGCAAGGGCCATGAGATCAACCGTTACGGACATCTGTTCAGTTTCAGAGTGGATGGCCCTCCCCAAAACGCAAGGAAAGTCTTCGATGGATTCAATCTCATCATGAGGGCGGGTGATCTCGGCCGCATCAAAAGCATCGCCACCATACCCGCCATCTCCACTCACCTGCAGCAGGGTGAAGAGGCCCGGGCAAATGCCGATGTTCCCCCTCAAATGATAAGACTCTGTGTGGGCGCGGAGGATCCGGACGACATTATCGCCGACCTCGACCAGTCCCTCAATTCCTTATAGGGGTCGCATCTTAAGGGCGGCGGTGGCGGAGCTGATCCAAGCTCACGGCCACGATAATGATCGCACCGATGATGATCTCCTGGATGTAGTTGGGCCAGCCCATCATCGTGCTTCCGTTCCTTAGGAAGGACATGATGAACACCCCCACCATAGACCCGAGGATACTTCCTTCTCCTCCACGCAGACTTCCTCCACCGATGACAACAGCCGCAATGATATCCAGTTCCAGACCGACGGCAACGGTGGGGTCACCGACTGTCAGCCTCGAAAACTGCATCACGCCGCTGAGCCCACAAAAAAGTCCGGAAACGGAATAGATGATGATTTTCGTCCTGTTCGTCCGGATGCCGCAGAGCCGGGCTGTGGCCTCATTCGAGCCGACAGCAAAGACATGCCTGCCGAATACCGTATACCGCAGGACAACAGCCATGACCACGGCCAGGATGATCATCATCCACACCCCAGGGGCCATCAAAAGCCATGGAGGTTCGGGATGCCTGGCCATGAGCTCGTTGACCCAGGTGAGAGGCGCATCGATCTTCTGGTTTCCAGCGATCCATTTCGCTATTCCTCTGGCAATGCCCAGCATTCCCAGTGTGACGATAAAGGGAACCAGCCTCAAAGACGTGATCAAGCTCCCGTTGACAAATCCGACAAGACCTCCGGTCAAAATTCCAAACACAATGGCCACAACCGGCGGGATGCCAGCATTGATGGCAAAGGCAACGATAACGCTGGAAAGAGCTATGTTCGAGGCCGCAGAGAGATCGATCCCACCGCTGATGATGATCAGAGTCATGCCCAAAGCACCCAGAGCCACGATCACCGACTGAGTCGCCACACTCTTGAAGTTATTGACTCGCAGGAACCTATCCTGAACTTCGGGCATCAAAGAAAATATGGCCAGCACCAGCATCAAACCCAAAAACGGTGCCAGCCAACTGATGACATACTGAATCCTCTTTTTTCCTATTATTTGCAGACCTGGAATATCCATTTTTTTCATCGTCTAAACCGCCTTTCCCGTAGTGGCTGCCGCCATTATCCCCTGCGCTGTCCACTGGGAATAGGGCCGGATATCAACCAACTGTCCGCGGTGGAATACAGCGATCCTGTCGCAAATGCCCAGAAGTTCCGGAAAATAAGAACTGACAAAAAGAATCGCCTTCCCCAGAGAAGCCAGCTGCCCTATCCATTCATAGATCTGGGATTTACTGGCGACATCGATTCCCCGGGTCGGCTCATCCAGGAGGAGTATATCCGCCTCCTGATGAAGCAGTCGGGCCAGGGCCACTTTCTGTTGATTCCCTCCGGACAGACTCAGGACTGCCTGGTCTGGATCCCGCGCCTTGATCTTCATCCTCCGGATCCAATCATGGACGGCAGCTCTTCTTTTCTTCAGCCGGAGGAAGCCAAAACGAGTGTAGGGATGAAAATGACTCAGGGTAATATTGTCCGCCAAAGAGCGTGACTGGGCCAATCCCTCGCCCTGCCTGTCTTCGCTGAGATAACCCATGCCCTGGCGAATCCTCTGCGAGGGAGAACTTGGGGACATCGATAGATAGGCAATTTTGACCGAACCCTCGACCACTGCATCCAGGCCGAATATCGCCCTCATCAACTCCGTCCGTCCTGCTCCGATCAGGCCTGCCAGGCCGACAATCTCACCGCGGTGCAAGCTGAGGCTCACTTCATCCTGCATGTGTATTCCTTTTAATTTCTCTAGCGTGAGCAGCTCATCTCCGACCTCATGTTCAACCCGAGGAAACATCTCATCGATCTTCTGCCCGACCATCAACCGGATGAGCTCCTCGAGTGAGACATTCTTGATCTCGCCGGAGCCCACCTTTTTTCCGTCTCTCAGCACAGTGAAACTGTCCGCGACCTCCTGGACTTCTTCAAGGAAATGGCTGATATAGATGACACTCACTCCCTGTTCCTTGAGCCTTCCGATGATTTGGAAAAGAAGGGCACTGTCTTCTTGAGAAAGTGAGCTTGTCGGCTCGTCCATGACGAGGACCGTGGCCCGGCCCGTCAGAGCCCGGGCTATCTCAACAACCTGTCTTGCGCCGATACTCAGCTTTCCCACTGGAACATCCGGGGAAATCTCCGGATGATTGACGAATTCCAAAGCCTCCTTGACCTTTTCCCTCATCTCCTTCTGCCGCACAAAACCCCAGGAGTGAAGCTCTTTCCCCAGCATGATGTTCTCTTCAACAGTGAGATGAGGGGCGAGATTGAGTTCCTGGTAGATCATCGAGACTCCTCTCCGTCTTCCATCCAGAGGATTCGAGGGAGAGTAAGGCGTATCTTCTAAAAGCATCCCCCCTTTATCAGCCTTCAGAGCTCCGCTCAATATCTTGACCAGAGTGCTCTTGCCTGCACCGTTCTCACCGATCAACGCGTGCACTTCCCCCCTCTTCAGCTCGAAATCGACATCATCCAGGGCATTTGTCGCCCCAAAATTCTTGGAGATGTTTTTCATCTGGAGGAGTGGCGAAGAAGTCTGATTCTGAATCATCGGTCCAGATAAGCGGCAAAATCAGGTTCAAGAAGGTTCTTCATTTCAGTGTCATCCATGTTTTCCCGTGTGGCCAGATATACTCCTGTATCAACCCGGCTTTCAATGGATTGACCTCTCAGGTGAAGGACCATCTGCTTGACCCCTAAATACCCCATCCTCATCGGATTCTGGAGCACAAGACCATGGATATGTCCGTCTCTGAGAGCCTGAATCAGCTTCGGGCTGCTGTCAAAACCGACAAATTTGATTTTTCCGGCCAATCGTGATTCCTGTAACGCCCGGAGGGTTCCGAAAGTGCTCGATTCATTCGGACAAAAGATGCCCTCCACCTCCGGAAACCGTCCAATAAGGTTTTCAGCTAACTGGTAGGCTGTTTCTGTCGTCGCCCCGGTATGCTGGTCTTGGACGAGCAGGGAAACACCCGGGAATTCAGATGTTATGGTGTCCAGAAAGCCGTTTTCCCGTTTGGTGGTGCTGGCCGAGCCTTCCTGGTATCGGATGAGGAATATCTCACCTTTTCCTCCGAGCAGCTCGCCCAGCTTCCTTGCGGCGATCACTCCGCCCTTGTAGTTGTCCGTGGCCACAAAGCTGACAAAGTCCTCCCCCTGGAGTTCGGAATCGATGATGACCACCGGAATAGTCTCCCTGACAGCATCCTGGACTGGTCGGCATAAGGCCCGGTCATCCAAGGGTGCAAGGACTATTCCATCCACTCCCCTGTTGATAAAATCCTCGACAACCATAATTTGCTGCGCCCGGTCATCCTCTTTCTGAGGCCCTTTCCAGATAATATCTACTCCCAGTTCCCTGGAGGCTTTGACTGCTCCGGCATGGATGGTCTTCCAGAACTCATGGGTCGTGCCCTTGGGAATGACCGCTATTTGAATTTTTTTCACTCCCTCCTGTTGTGTGTCTTCCTGCTCTTGTTTTCCGCAGGATAAGAAAGAAAGGCAGATCGCCAGAGGGACGACAAGAGATAAAACCAACAGTCTATGCATGAGAACTTTCATATCATCAACTTTCCCATCTACAGATTAAAACAAACCACTTTGGGCTCTGTCATCTCCAGGAGTGCGAATTTGATTCCCTCCCGGCCGAGGCCGCTCCACTTCACGCCGCCAAAAGGCATCATGTCGATACGGTAGTCCGTGGAGTCGTTGACCATCACTCCACCGACATCGAGCCCCTTGATCGCCTTAAAAGCGTTGTCCAGAGAACGGGTGAAAATGGCCCCATGCAGCCCGTATATCACGCTGTTGGCCAGCTTGATGGCTTCATCCAGTGAGGAAACTTTGTACAGATTGACAACCGGCCCGAAAACTTCCTCGCAGTTCAGTTTGGCTGTGTCGGGCATGTTCCTGAATACAGTGGGCTCAAAGAGAGTGCCCTCACGCTTTCCGCCTGTTAATAGTTCTGCTCCCGCCTGCGTGGCTTCCTTGATCCATTCCTCAACCCGGGCCGCCTCCCCTTCGGTGATCATGGGTCCCATATCTGTGTCCTCATCCAGTTGATGGCCAACTTTTATTTTCTTCGTGTGCTCGACGAACATCTTCTCGAATTCATCATAGACCGCCTCATGAATATAAATCCGCTGAACTCCTATGCAGTTCTGTCCCACAGCCCAGAAGGCACCGGAAACCGAAAGCTCCGCTGCCTGAGGGAGGTCAGCATCATCCATGATGATCACGGGTGAGTTCGACCCCAGCTCCATCCCGATCTTCTTCAAACCTGCTTTTTTGGTGATGTCCAGGCCAGCTTCAGTTCCTCCGGTGAAAGAAATCATCCTTCCCCGGGGATCTGTCACCAGGGCATCTCCGATCTTCGAGGCCTTGCCGGTTACGATGTTCAAGATCTTCCAGGGAAGGCCAGCCTCGATAAAAGCCTCCCCCAGCTTCAAAGCAGAGAGCGGAGTGACCGTTGCAGGCTTGAGAACCACAGAATTTCCTCCCGCGATAGCCGGTCCGACTTTATGGGCCACAAGGTTCAACGGATCATTGAACGGTGTGATGGCGACGATGATCCCGATGGGAAAGCGGTAATAGTATCCCAGTCTGTTCTCCGAGCCTTCACGGCTGTCAAAGGGAATGGTCTCTCCCACGACCCGCCGCGCCTCCTCGGCAGAAATCATGATCGTATCGATGCAGCGGCTGGCCTCTTTTCTGGCCTCCTTGATGGTTTTGCTTCCTTCCGAGGCGATTATCTTCGCAAAGTCTTCCTGGCGGCTCCTTATGATCTCTGCAGTCTTGTAAAGGATGGATATGCGCTCATGCACAGGAAGATTGCGGTTGATCTCAAATCCTTCCTCAGCTGCCTGGAAAGCGGCTTCCACATCAGCAACGTCTCCCGCGGGAACTGTGTCGATGAGTCCATCATCGTACGGATTACGGACATCAATTTTTTCGTCCTTATCCACCCATTTCTTTCCGATTAACATTTTCATCTTATAACCTCCGTTATAATAAAGAGACGCACCTTATTCCCTGGAGAAGATATGAGTCCATGACCCAGAATCATCCCACATATCTTTGGCCCCAGGATGTTTTTTAGTCGAGGTGGAATACAGAACCGTCTCCCTTCCTCCTAAAATTTTTAAGGGAAGTATCTTGACCTGCCATTTTCAGACTGCTCTATCTTATTGCAAACATATCTTTATTTCAACAATCCGACATTGGGATCAGACCTCACTGTTGATGATCCGAT
>SOIA01000317.1 GCA_004378665.1 Candidatus Aminicenantota bacterium | reverse complement strand
TTTCTGGATAAATTTTTTTTCGTGTTTCATTCCGCACTGATCCTCCTCATTCTTTTCGGTTGGATCTGGAGAAAGACAAGGCTCGCCAATCTGATAGTCGTGCTTTTTACGGGCTTTTCCTGGACCATCCTGGGAATATGGTATGGTTTTGGTTACTGCCCTTTTACTGATTGGCACTGGCAGGTGAGGATAAAACTCGGCCATTCGAACATACCGTCTTCCTACACAAAGTTTCTGGTTGATTCTCTGACCGGTCTGGATGTCAGAGAGCAGTTCGTGGATACCCTTGCGGTGATCCTTCTCGCTGTCGCTCTGGTCGCATCAGTATTGACTAATGTGAGGGATTGGAGAAAGCGGCGGAAATAGGATTGGCTGGTCCCTCCTTTTTTCCTTTTTCCTCCGAAGGACTTCTTTCTTGAAGTCCGGATGGACATTCATGCCCAGATCTTCCGCCTTTTTGAGGTATTCAAAAGCCAGGTCGTACTTTTTCTGGTAAAAGGAGATGACCGCAAGATTGTTGTAGGCCTGGGCAACACCTGGACTGATTTCGATGACTTTCCTGTAGTGAGATGCGGATTCCGACAGAAGGTTTCTTTTAAAATAAAGGTTCGCCAGGTTGAGATGAGCCTCGAAATAATCGGGATTCAGCTCTACGGCTTTCCGATATTCCTCCTCCGCCTTATCAAGCATAGCTTCCCTCTCTCGAAGGACACCTAAAAGGTTATGCGGTTCGGGAAGGTCGGGATTCAGGGCGATGGCTTTCCCACAAGCATCCTCAGCTGCTTCATACATCTTTTTTTCAAGATAGGCCTGACCCAGGTTGCAAAGGGCGGCCGCATAGTCCGGCATGATCTCGATGGCTTTATTGCAGGCTGCTGCGGCTTCATCGGCCATGCCTTTTTTCAGATACACGCTGGCCAGGTTGGAATAGGCTTTATAATAACTGGGATCCAGCCGGATCGCCGACTTGAATTCAATGATCGCCTTATCGAATGATCCCTGGAGAAGGTAAGCTCGGCCGAGATTATGATGGGCTTCCGCGAAACCGGGCTCAATTCTTAATGCTTCTGAATACTCTTTTATGGCCTTGTCAATCATTTTCTTATTCATATAAATGATGCCTAAATTGTTGTGAGCACCTTCAAGTTCAGGGTTGATATCTAAGGCCTTCCGAGATACAGTTTCGGCCTCTTTAAAATTGTTCTGGAGTATATACGCCGAACTTAAATTGGAGAGGGCTTTATCCAATCGAGGGTAGATTTCTAACGCCTTCAAACAGCACTCTACGGCTTTTTCTGTCATCTTCTTCTCCAGATAGATATGGCCGAGGTTGGAATAAGCTTTGGCATAATCAGAGTTGAGCTCGATCGCTTTCCGGTAGGCTTTAATCGCTTCATCATCCATTCCTTTTTTTGAGAAGGCGATGCCCAGATTATAATGGACTTCGGGCAGTCCAGGCTGAAGATCGAGGACTCTTTCGTATTGTTGTATGGCCTTATCAATCATTCCCTGTCTTCGGTAGGCAATGCCATAGAGATTGTATGCATCGGCTGAATCCGGGTCAATCTGAATGGCTTGGAGGCATTCCTTGATCGTGGATTCGTAATCCTCCTTTTCCAGGTAGAAAATGGCCAGAAGGATGTGAATATCACCCTCCTTTCGGTCGAGCTGTTTCCTCTGCTCATAAACAGAAATGGCCTCATCCAGTTTGTTTGGGGGGAGGGGAAAGACATTCGGATTAAAATCCCTGTGCTTGTTCAGGAGGATGATTCGGCGGGTGAATTCATCGAATTTCGAACCGGGATTCTGGCTGTTCATGACCGAATTTCCCTCTTTAAGGTCGGCCGCGCCAAACAGATGGGAAAGTTCGTGCAGGAGCATCAGCTTCATGAAAGCCTTTGATCTCAGTTGCCTCAAAATGATATACCCGTGGAGATAGGTGGCTGCCCCTGAGATATCGTGTCTGGTACCCTGTTGGGATGTCAGTCCGAGGACGATGTCATAGTTTTGTTGGGAGACTTTTTGTCTCAGGTCCATCAGCAGTCCGAGTGTCGAATCCTGAGCACTGTCTGAGAGCCAGGTGTCGAAGGTCTCTATTTTGAGTCGGATTCCAAACAGTTTTTCAAAGTCCGAGGAAACACTCGAGATCAAGAGTTTGATATCCGAACGCCATGTCAAACTATTTTGGATTTTGAATTCTTCGTCTGCAGCGATCTTCAGGTGGACTGTTCTCATGGCTTGTTTTTCCGGGGAGGCGAATTGAAAAGTCAGAAACATAAAAAAGAAGATAATGGAAATTTCCTTGAGGAGATGAGAGAGAGTGACCATGGAAAAATATTTTCTCAACACATTGTTTCCCTGCTGAGATTATACCATAACTCCTGGGCCGTTCGTCACTTCA
>SOIA01000148.1 GCA_004378665.1 Candidatus Aminicenantota bacterium | reverse complement strand
GGCTATACTGTGCATGTCGCGACGAATTCTAAGGCTGAAGTCCGTTCCATCCCAACAAGCATACTGGATAAATTGAAAGATCCGGTGACATAGGACGCCTGCCATTTTGGACCTGATTCCTGACTGATTTATGTATTGACAGATAATCTTGTCAGCATCTGGGAGGTCCCCTCTCCTAAAATCTATTCCCAAAAAGTTAAACACAAGACGGATTTAAAATCAAATGTTTTTTTATCTCTGTATGCGAATAATTCGAGCTGAGTTGTTTCAGTTTTGAATATATCCCTTCTTTTTCAAATACTGTTTTAAAGCGTCTTTCCAGTGGGAAAACTCACTCAACCCAACTTTTTTCGCATTGCGGTTTTCTAAGACTGAATAAGACGGTCGAAGAGCCCGAGCTCCATAAGAATCGGAATCGACAGGAAGAAGCTTTGGGCTTTTTCCGATGAGAGAAAATATAGTTTCCGCAAATTCAAACCATGTGCACTGCCCTTCATTCGTGAGATGGTAGAGGCCATAATGTTGCGTTTGAATAAGTTCTTTTATTCTCAATGCGAGCTCTGCTGTTGAGGTCGGTGTCACCGTCTGATCGTTCACAATCCTTATAGGATCATTTTTCTTTCCTAACGATATAACCGTATCAACAAAATTGGACCCCTTGCCCCAACAGCCGGCCTCCCCGTAAAGCCCACACGTACGGATCAGAAAAAAACTCTTCAGGATAGTGCGGACAAAATACTCTCCAGCAAGCTTCGAGACTCCATAAACATTCAGAGGATGAGGAGGATCTTCTTCCTCATACGGTGTCTCCTTCTTCCCGTCGAAGACATAATCCGTGCTGAAATGGACTAAGACTAAATCCAGCTCCTGACAAATCAAGGAAAGATTCCTGACCGCTAACGCATTCACTTCAAAAGCGCTGACGGGATCATCTTCACATTCATCGACTCTATGAAAGGCAGCCGTGTTGATGACGAATTCGAGGCTAAGCTGGGAAAGGATATTTTTCGTTCTTTCAGGCTTTATGATATCGAAATCAGGATAGAAGAGAGGAAAAACATTGTTTCCGTCAAGGATTTTAACAAAATCAGACCCGAGTTGCCCGTCAGCTCCGATGATCGCAATTTTCATTTTTACACTATGGCCTCAATTATTCAGGCTGGCATTCCTGAACCGAAAAAACCTTTGACTATTTGTCGGATGAGGCCCGAGTCGTTCGGGATTGACCTGAGGGCCTTTTCATAAACAGGAGAAGTTTTTAAATTGAGCGAAATCAGATTCTTCAGAAGAGTCCGGGCATGGGGAACGTTGATCTCAGGATGAATCTGAATCCCCCAGACTGGTTTGTTCTTCCACTGAAAAGCCTGGATATGGCAGTACTGGGAAGACGCCAGAACATGCAAATTCCCATCGACCTCTACAACCTCATCAAAATGAACAGAGAATGAATGCACCTGCCTTTTCTTTCCAAGTATTTCACTGTCCTTTTTTATCTGGACTGGGATCCATCCCACTTCGGGATGTTTGGACCTCCGAACAGAGGGAGGCCCGAAGAGTGCAAATGCAAGAAGTTGATGGCCGTAGCAGCTCCCGAGGACAGGGATTCCCTTATCTATCGCCTCATGGATGACTTCGACTTCCTCCAACACCCATTTTTCTCTCTCAATGATTGAAGCTTCAGAACCAGTCAACAACAAATGCGTGTAACGGCCTTTGCTGAAATCAGGAAAATGGCTTTTTGTCGCCTTGAAGGAATCCCATTCCACATCAAGATAAAGTTTCCAGTGTTCTTCTGGATTGTACACAAATGGATCGATCGAATTATCTATGAAAGCGAGATTCACTTCTCTGTTTTTCACCAAACCTGCTTTTATCTGGGTTTATGTGCGCATAAATTATATCCATTCAATAACAAAAAACAACTTCTTTCTTTTTTGCTCATATTTTCTTTGAGTTTAAAGCATTGATTCTGGTATAATTCATTTTCACCAAAGGAGGAGATAAAGTGCACAACGTCAAAGAAGAAACAGAACTTCAGGTGATAACACCCAACGAGCCCGGCATACTGGGCCGTGTACTGGGAACTCTTGCGAATGCTGGTGTCAACCTTAGAGCGCTGCGTGCTCAAGCTGAAGGGGAAAAAGGGATTTTCCTTCTTATTACTTCTAATAATGAAAAAGCCGAGAAAGCCCTGAAAGTGCTCAGATATAAAGTCAAAACAAACAAAGTCGTCACAGTAGAGATCGAGGACCGCATAGGGTCCGGAGCCGAAATAGGGGCTCTTCTCGGAAATGCCGCCGTTGACATTGATTATTGCTACGGCACTTCGATAGGAGCGGGAAGAGCTCTCTTGGTGTTTCAAACGAACAACAATAAGAAAGCTGTTGAAACTCTGGGCTAATCCCCCTAAACACG
>SOIA01000311.1 GCA_004378665.1 Candidatus Aminicenantota bacterium | reverse complement strand
AAAGAGACCCAGCGGTTCTGCGCTCTGGTCAAGATGGAAGGGTCCCAGGGTTGGGTGGAGATTCAAGTCAAATCCCAGCACGGAGGGACTGACACAAAAAGAATCAACCTCAAGGTGAGCAGATAAATACGATTTTCTGCCTTCGGCTGCTAACCGCGGATGACCCATTTGATCATATGGGATAGCTTCGGTGCCCCCCCCTGCATCAGGATGCCGACTCTGAAAATCCGTCCGCCCACCCACATAGCTAACACTGTAAACAGCACGACACCGACAAGCCCTACCCAGGGCTGCCAGGCGGGAATCCCCGCCGGCGCCGCTTTCCTGATGAGCATCAGCATCGGCGTAAACGGCGGAAATAATGACAGCCAGGTGGCAAATCCGCTGGTCGGCTCCATAAGGATCGGCATGAAGACAAACATCGGAAAAAATACGGGAAACATGGCCGGAAACGTCAGGTTCTGCGCGTCTTTGGGATCATTGCAGGTCGAGCCCAGAGCGGCCAACCAGGATCCCACCATGACGATCTCCATCACCAGAAAGGTAAAAAACCAGGGAATCACATGAAAGGGAATGACGTCTTTCAACCCAAGTTTTCCGAGAAAAAAGACACCACCGATCACATAAACCGAAGCCCCTGTCAGTGATACAGCCAGGCCTCCCAGGACTTTGCCGGTCATGAACTCATGAGGTTTCAAGCTGCCCAGAAGGACTTCCGCAATTCTCTGTGTCTTTTCTTCCATAGTGCTCTGCAGAAGCGGCATGGCGCCCATCATGACCATCATGAACATCAAGAAGAAAATGATAACAGGCACAAAGATAGCCTCCTCTTCGCTTGTTCTTCTTGCTTCCTGGATCTCACCGGTCTCTTCATCAACGGATAAAAGTCCCATGGCTTCTACATGAAACCAGGCCATTATTTCATCAGCTTGAGATTCATCCACGCCGGCATCCACCAAACGCACCTTGCGCAGATAAGGGTTGATCGTGTTGTTCAGCCAGCTGCGGACGTTGTCCATGGCTGCATTCTTGGCATGGTATTTGATTCGGAAAGTGCTCTGCTCCCCTTTCGGATAAAGGACACTCGGGCCGATCTCGAGAAAGGCATGAAGCTCCCCGCTTCGGATGCGGTCTGAAAGTTGCAGCCTCTGGGCCTGGGGATCCTTCTCGTCTGGTTCGACTGCATCAATGATATAAGCGGGCTGGACCTTTTTTCCGGTTTCCTTATCATACACTGCGGCCTTATTCCGCTCCTCCACCGCTTTCAAAAGCATGTCCGTCACTCTCCCCGAACGATCCAGCACGACCACGCGCTTATCCGTTGTATCCACCTGGCCCTTGAAAAGATACATGGCAATAGCACTTCCTCCCATCAGCACGGGCATCAAGACCAGCATGATGATGAATCCTTTTGTTTTGACCGCGGCCAGATATTCCCTTTTCATCAGCCTGAAAGTTCTACGCATCGGTTTCCTCCTTGGCTTCAGGTCCGGCAATCCTGAGGAAAATGTCGTACAATGTCGGTTTGGCCAGCTCAAAACTGTAGACGCGTGTCCGGGACATGATCTCGGAGAGGATCTTCTGATGGTCATTGTCCGGGGCGATACGCAATTCCTGGAGCTGACCGAAATCCGTGATTTTTTCCACACCGTCCAGGCTCTGAAGTGCGGAAACTCCGCCTTCAGTGCGAATCCGCAGTGTATCGCTTCCGTATTCATCCTGGATCGAGACCAGGGTTCCGTCCAGGACCTTTTTCCCCTTGAATATCATGAAAATAAAATCGCACATCTTCTCAGCCACGCTCATATCATGGGTACTGAAAATCACGGTGGCTCCTTGAGCTCTGAGGTCGAGAATAGCATTCTTGATCGTCTCGACGTTGACCGGGTCCAACCCGGTAAACGGCTCGTCCAGGATGATCAGCTCGGGCTGGGAGACGATAGTGGAAATAAACTGGACCTTCTGTCCCATCCCCTTACTGAGCGTTTCGATCTTCTTATCGGCCCAGTCGCTCAGGTCCAGCCTGTCGAGCCAGTAGTCCACTTCTTTATTCACTTTCCGGCCGCTTTTCAGCTCCCCGTAAAACCGGAGAAGGTCCCGCACCTTCATCTTCTTGTACATGCCGCGCTCTTCCGGCAGGTACCCGATGCGATCGCTTGTGGACCCGTGCATCTTATCTCCGAATATCCGGATCTGTCCAGAATCAGGATAAAAGATGTTCATGATCATCCGCAGCGTGGTGGTCTTGCCGGATCCGTTGGGGCCGATAAATCCGTAAATCTTTCCTTTCGGAACTCCCAGGGATAGATCATCCACAGCCTTGAGGCGGCCAAAGGTCTTTGTGATGTTCTCGATCTCAACGACGTTCATTCTCTTCACTCCAAAAAAAATATATTTAGTCTCTCCAGGTTGCTAC
>SOIA01000101.1 GCA_004378665.1 Candidatus Aminicenantota bacterium | reverse complement strand
TGGGGAACGTCCCCAATGATTTATCATTTAGCTGGTTTTGACTTGGATCCTTCTATAAGGATGGTGGCTTCGCCCTTTAACTTCTTCTGTCCCAAATTTTGAGCCAGTTCTTCCGCAGTTCCTCTGATGAACTCCTCATGAATTTTCGTCATCTCCCTGGCGACTACAATCCGCCTGTTCCCGATGGTTTCAAGGGCAGTCTGGAGAAAAGAGTGAAGTCTTCGGGTGGGAAGATAGAACACAAGGGTGGATTTTTCATCCTTCAACGAGGAGAGTAATTTTTTTGTGCCTTCCTTCTTGGGAGGGGGAAAGCCGAGGAAGAGAAATCTATGGGTCGGAAGCCCTGAGGTGGAGAGGGCCGCGGTCAGGGCTGAGGCGCCGGGAATCGGGACTATCTTGACCCCCTGAGTAATGGCTTCCCTGATGAGTGGATATCCGGGATCAGAGATCCCGGGAGTCCCTGAATCGGTGACAAGTGCCACATCCTCTCCCCTTTTCAGGTGGTCGATGATCCGAGGGATTTTTTGGCTTTCTCTGGGGTGGTAATAACTGATCAGCGTTTTTTTGATGTTGTACCTTGTCAGGAGTTTTCCTGTCTGGCGTGTATCCTCACAGGCTATGAGAGATACTCCTTCGAGAATTCTCAGTGCCCGGAGTGTCAGGTCTTCAAGATTTCCTATAGGGGTGGCCACCACGTACAGAGTGCCCGAGGGCTTGTTTCCAGAATCTTCCCTCTGCATGGCCTATCTGTCTCGATCGTAAGGATAGAGAAAATCATGGCCTATTGTTCGGGAAGATATTTTGGGGATGAGGGGAAGTTTTCTCTTGAATTCAGAATTTTTTATCAGCCGGACGATTCTCTCAACAGTTTTCTTCTCGAATCCTGAGGCGACGACGTCTTTTTGAGGTATCCTCTTGTCCACTAACTGGAAAAGGATTTTGTCGATTTCATCGTACGTGAGGCCAATTTCTTTTTCGTCTGTCTGACCTGTCCACAGCCCGGCTGAAGGTGTTTTTTTCTGGATTTTTCCAGGCACTCCCAGGTATTGTGCAAGCTGCCTGATCTGAGTCTTGTACAGGTCACCTAATGGATTGATCGCACACGCCATGTCCCCATGGATGGTTCCATAACCCAGCAGAAGCTCTGTTTTATTGCTTGTCCCGAGAATAAGGGCCTTTTCTCGGCAAGAAAAGTCGTAGAGGATGGACATCCTCTCTCTCGCCATCTTGTTGCCCTTTTCAATCCTGCTTTGAGTCGGATATCTTGAAAAATACGCATCGACCATCGGAGAGGTGTCGATTGTTTTTGATTTTATACCCAGGAGCTGCGCGAGTTCCTGAGCATCCGCCACATCCCTGCTGAAGGATTGTCCGTAAGGCAGGATGAGGGCAAAAACGTTGGTTGGGTTCAGCGCCCTGACTGCAAGGAAAGCGCATACAGCAGAGTCGAGTCCCCCGGATAGCCCTATGATGCCTCTTCTGTAGTTGAATTTATTGAGTTCAGCTTTGATGAACTCGGTGAGAATCTTTTCGACGAAAGGCTCGTTAATCTTCATATTTCCTGACTGTCCTTTTGAGGGCTTCGAGTATGATTTCCGGCCTGTCATCCCTTTTATAAGGCCATTTTTTGCGGACTTCTCGGATTTCATCTGTGTTGATCTCACAGAGTAGAAAATCCTGGTCGACATAGGCGGCCTTCGCGGTCATTTCCCCTGAAGGGTTGAATATGAAGGAGCCGCCGGCAAAGTGTTTTCCATCTTCGAATCCGACCCTGTTGCAGTAAATCAAGAACACTGTAGAGAATCGGGAGATGGTCTCCCCCATTATCTCCCACATCCGGCTCGTCTCGTAAGATCCTTCCTGTGCGGTTCCTCGTCCAGGAGCTGCGCTCAAAATGATGATGATTTCTGCCCCACCAGCGAAAAGCAAGTAGCTGGCCCCGTAGCTGAGAAAATCCCTGCAGATCATCATCCCTGCTTTCCCGAATGGCGAAGGAAAGGTGTGGAAGTTTTTGCCCTGGGCATAAAACCTCGCTTCATCGAACATCCCGAAGGTGGGGAGAAAGACTTTCCTGTGGATGTGGAGAATTTCTCCTCCTGATAAGAAAGCGGCGGAGTTGTAAAAAAGCCCTTTCTCCATTTCTTCCACGAATCCCACAACAATGGAGATCTCTCGGCTTGCGGCTTTGAGCTTCTTGAAGATCGGGTCTTTTCCAGGAGCGACAGACACTTCCTCCACCATATCCATAAGAGTGTAGCCGGTGAGGCTGAGCTCAGGAAAGATCAGAAGGTCAGCCCTTTTCTTTTTTGATTTTTCGATGTACTGGAAGTGGAGGTCAAGATTTTTTCTCAGGTCGCCCAGATGGGGGGAGATTTGAGCCAAGGCAACTTTCATCGAGAAAAAGTTATCACAATTTTCCCT
>SOIA01000308.1 GCA_004378665.1 Candidatus Aminicenantota bacterium | reverse complement strand
GAAAGAAAAAGGGGCCAGGCCCCTTTTTCTGCTTTTTCCTGAATTTTTTTCAAACTCTTTTGACTATTTTTTTCTGTTGTTCTAATCTATTCAGTACAAAAAATCGATATGCGGGATTGAGGGATTGTGGCATAGGGAATTTGCTCCCGCTGAGACCTTGAAGAGATGATTTACAGGGCCCTTCGAAACCGAAAAGAATCAGAGTGGAAGGCTTAGAGGTTGAACATGGATAAAAAAAAATTGCTGGATGATTTGGTCAAAGGATATAGAGAAAATCATAAAAAATCAGAGGCGATATTCAGCAAGGCCTCCCAATACTTGATCACAGGAGGAAGCCATAACCTTCGGCTGTTCAGCCCCTTTCCTTTCTATGATATCCAGAGCAGTGGATCCAGAGTCTGGGATGCCGATGGGAACATTTATGTCGATTTCTGGCAGGGACATTTTGCCAACGTCCTGGGGCATAATCCAAAGGTGATTATCAAGGCCCTTCAGGATTCTTTTCGAAAAAGCCAGGGATTGACAACCGGATTTCCAGGCGATCACCAGAGGGAACTGGCAGAGCTGATTCTCAAACAGATCAAAGCGGATAAGATCCGTTTCACTACGAGCGGAACACTGGCTACGATGTACGCGATCATGCTGGCCAAGGCCTTTACCAGAAGGGAACTGGTGATGAAAGTGGGGGGAGGCTGGCATGGAGCCCATCCCTACGCCTTGAGAGGGATCACGGCCTATGATCACGGATTGACTCGTATGGAATCCGCGGGACTTCCTTCCGGCACCGACGCCATGATCGTGATGACCCGGTTTAACGATATCCAGGACATTGAGGACAAATTCAGAGAGCATGGCGAGAGGACGGCCTGTTTTATCCTCGAGCCCTTCATCGGCGCCGGGGGTTTCATATTCTCTCATAAACAGTACCTTCAGAGAGCCCGGGAGCTGACTCAGCAGTACGGTTCTTTACTGATATTCGATGAGGTTGTATCCGGATTTCGTTTTCATGCGGGAGGAGTTCAGAGCTTGTACGGCATCATTCCTGATTTGACCGTCCTCGGGAAAGCCATCGGTGGCGGAATGCCGGTCAGTGCTGTGATCGGAAAAGAGGATGTGATGGCGTTATGCGGTCCGGAAGCCCCGCCCGATGTGAAGGTGAAGTTTGAAGGAGGAACCTTTTCGGCTCATCCGGCAGCAATGCTGGCCGGGCTGACTTACCTGAAATATTTGATGGAACATGAATCAGAAATTTATCCCAGAATCGGACAGCTTGGAGCGAAGGTCCGGAAGGGAATTGAGGAGATATTCGCCGCGCATGGATTCAACGTCAAATGCACGGGATACGGCGATTCGATTGCTGAACACAGCTCACTCGTTGGAGTCCAGTTTCTTAAGGAGAGGATTGATCGGATTTCCTTCCCCGAGCAGGTGTGGAATCCGGAGGTTTGTGATTTTGAACTCAGGGAGAAGATTTTTAAGCTATCCATGCTCGAGGAAGGGTTCAACATCTTCCATGGATACGGAGCCGTTTCTTCGGCTCATACGGAAAGCGAAATCCAGGCATCTCTGGATGCGGTGGAGAGGATCGCCAAGAAATGGAGCAATTATTAATAACCTTTTTTCTAATTTGACAGGGGGGAAGTGTAGATGAAAAAGTACATGGTCATAATCTTCGGATGCGGTGTGATGGGTCGAAAAACCGCCCAGGTTCTTCTCGAGAAAAAAAGTTTTGAGATCGTTGGAGCTGTGGATATTGACCCGGAGCTTGTCGGGAAGGATTTGGGAGAGATCCTGGATTCTCCGAAAAAATTGGGAATTGAGATCGAAAAGGACCCCGCTGCCCTTTTCTCAAGAGCCAATGCAGATGCGGTTGTGCTCACCACGACTTCTCATCTCGAAAGCATCTTCCCCCAGATCGCCCAGTGTGTGGAGGCCGGTTTGAACGTCGTGTCCACCTGCGAAGAGCTTTCTTTTCCCTGGAAGCGCCACCCCGAGCTTGCTCAAAAGATCAATGATCTGGCCAAGAATCATGGAGTGACTGTTGTCGGGACAGGCATCAATCCGGGTTTTATGATGGATACGCTTCCGCTGATCCTCACAGTTCCTTGCTTGAATGTCAGGTCTGTGAAAGTCACGCGGATGCTGAACTCAGCCAAAAGACGTGTGCCTTTCCAGGCAAAAGTCGGTACTGGCTTAACTCAGGAAGAATTCAGGGACAAGATCGAGAATAAGGTGATCACGGGACATGTGGGACTTCTGGAATCAATCAACATGATTGCGGCCGGGCTCGGCTGGGAATTGGATGATGCAGTGGAGCTTCCTCCCGAGCCAGTGACAGACACTAAGGAGATCAAAACTGCGCTTGGAAAAGTCAGGCCAGGAGATGTGATTGGGTTGACAAGCATCGCTTTTGGCAAAAAGGACGGTAAAGAGGTCATTACTCTCGAGTTCTGTGCGAACGCCGCTGTGGATGAGGAGTATGACGAAGTCATCATCGAAGGGGAGCCCAACCTCCGCCAGAAAATCATGGGGGGTGTTCATGGGGATATCGGGACCGTCGCTGTCACCGTCAACACTATTCCTCGCGCAGTGGAAGCGCCTCCTGGCGTTGTGGTCATGAAGGATCTCCCTCCTCCCAACGCTGTTCTTTAAAAAAGGGACGAGCTACCTCCAACAAAAAAGTGGCCTATTACAATTGCTTAATGATTCGGTAATATGTTTCGCAATGACACTTTTGTCTTCAATATCGGCGCCAGACGCGTTGCCTGATTATTGAGGCTAAACACATGCCGTCTTTTTCAATTTTTCAATAAATTGTGCTAAGATTGGGACCATGGACATTTCGGCTGTCATCATCACCTACAATGAAGAGAAAAGGCTTGAGCCTGCTTTGAAAAGCCTGGAGGGTCTGGTTTCTGAGGTCGTAGTGGTTGACAGCTTCAGCACGGATGATACGGTCAAGCTTGCCAAAAAATACAACAGCAGGGTGTTCCAACGGAAATGGACTGATTATGCGGACCAGAAGAATTACGCCAACACTCATGCATCTTTCCCCTGGATCCTATCCCTGGATGCGGACGAAAGGGTTTCCCCGGAGCTCCGCGAGGAGATTCTCGAGATCAAAAAAGAAGAGCCGGATTGCTCTGGATTCTCGATACCCAGGCTGGTTTTTTATCTTGGAAGGTGGATCCGTCATTCAGGATGGTATCCTGACCGAAAGATACGCCTCTTCCGAAAGGATAAGGCGCGGTGGGAAGGAGAGTATGTTCATGAAGCATTGATGATCGAGGGAAACGTCAAGAAGTTGAAGGGCCCAATCCATCACTTCACTTACCGGAACATCTCGGAGCATTTGGACCGGATCAACATGTTTTCCGACCTTGGGGCCCAGAAGCTCTATACAAAGGGAAAAAAGTGCAGATGGTATCATCTGGCCTTACTGCCGTTCTTCAGGTTCGTGAAATCACTTTTCTGGAGAGCAGGTTTTCTGGATGGATATGCAGGATTTATTATTTCTGTGCTTCATGGATACGCGATCTTTTTGCGGTACGCAAAGTTGAGGGAGATATGGAAAAAAGGAGAGAGAATTGAGCCTTTTCCATATTGATGCAGGACGAGAATGGAGAGGCGGACAGAGGCAGTCTTTTCTCCTTGCCAGGACGATCAAACAAAGAGGGCTTCCTTTTGTTTATGCCGTCCAACCTGAAAGCCCGCTTCATCAAAAAGCTTCTGAAGAAGGACTTCCCGTTTTTCCTGTGAAGATCAAGAGTGAATTTGATGTTGGCGCGGTCCTTCGGTTGGCCAGGGCCATGAAACGGAATAAATGTATGCTGGCCCATTTCCACGACGCTCATTCTGTCTCAGTCGGGTCTATGGCCGCCTCTTTAGCGAAGGTCCCTTTGCGCGTGATTTCCAGGAGAGTCGATTTTCCTCTCAAGAAGAATTACTTTTCCCGGCGGAAGTATAAAAAGAATATTGATGCGATCATCGCCATTTCGAAAGGAGTCAAGGAAGTTCTGGTGGAAGGGGGAATCGATCCCAATGTCATTAAAGTGATCCCCTCTGGAATTGATTTCATTCCCTACATGGAGGCTGCGTCCAGCGATTATCTCCGCCGTGAACTGTCATTTGCCCCTGATGACTTTCTGGTAGGGATCGTGGCTCATCTTGCTGACCATAAAGGGCATCAGTACTTGATTCAGGCCACAAAAGCTCTTAAAGAGCATTCTTCCAAGATAAAAGTCATCATCGTCGGCAGCGGACCCCTGCACATGGAATTGACCAAGCAGGCCGAGGAATCCGGTGTCAAGGACATTGTCTTTTTCCTCGGTTTCAGAGAAGATGTGCCCCAGATCCTGTCTTCTCTGGATGTGTTTGTCCTTTCCTCTTATTTAGAAGGTATGGGAAGCAGCATCCTTGATGCCATGGCGTGCAGTCTTCCTGTCGTTGCGACGAAAGTCGGAGGAATTCCCGAGGTCGTGAGGCACAGGGAGACCGGCCTTTTGGTCTCTCCTCGGAATCCTTCGGCTTTAGCCAATGCCATCCTGAAGCTTTATAACGATAGGGAGCTGGCCTCCCGCTTAGGGCAGAATGGGTATCGAGTCGTTCATCAGAAATTTTCATCGGAGGCCATGGCAGAAAAAATCATCCGGGTGTATGAAAACATAGGCTTGAGGAAGTGGATCAAGCTCCATGAGCAGGCCTGATACCAAAAGGGTTATGTTTCACCGACAGGATTGACTCTCTGAGCGCGGAGCGTATATCTGATTCCCCTGGCCTTGGAAGTGAGTCATGAGCGGGAAAATTGATAGAGTGGAACTCCTCCTTCTGAGGCTTCCTTTCGTTCATTTCTTCGAGACAAGCTTTGGACGTGAGGAGGAACGAGAATTCATTCTCGTTAAAGTTCACAGCGGAGATATCTGCGGCTACGGGGAAGTCGTCGCAGACAAGAGTCCTCTTTACAGCTACGAGACGACCTCCACGGCCTGGAGTGTGCTGAGTGATTTTCTGGTGCCGCTGGTTCTGGAGAAATCTATTTCCTGCCCTCATGTTTTCCATGATGAGGCGAAAAAATATCGAGGGCATCCTATGGCCAAGGCTGGGTTGGAGCTTGCTCTCTGGGATATTCGAGGGAAAAGGGAGGAAAAACCTCTTTGGAAGCTATATGGAGGAGTGAAAAGGGAAATCCCCTCGGGTGTAAGCATCGGCATCCAGGACTCAGTCTCCGAACTTCTTGACAGGATCCAGTCTTTTATCGAGGAAGGTTATCAGCGAATCAAGGTCAAGATCAAGCCGGGGTGGGATATCGATGTATTAGAGAAAGTGCGGAAGAGGTTCCCAGAAGTGCCTCTCCAGGCGGACGCCAACGGCGCCTACAGCCTCAAAGATATGGAAATACTGAAAGAGATTGATGCGTTCAACCTCCTCATGCTCGAGCAGCCGTTCCCGCCGTATGATCTATGGGATCACAGACGTCTCCAGAAGGAAATGAAGACTCCTCTTTGCCTGGATGAAAGCGTGATTTCGGCTGAAGCTGCCCGGAAAGCCTATGAGATGGAAAGCTGCAGGATCATCAACATAAAAGTGGGAAGAGTGGGGGGCATCGTGGAGTCCCGGAAGATCCATGATTTCTGCCAGGATAAGCAAATTCCGGTGTGGTGCGGCGGGATGCTGGAATCAGGAATAGGGCGTGCGCATAACATTCATCTGGCCACTCTCCCGAATTTCAAATTTCCCAACGATCTTTCAGCGAGCAAGAGATACTACGAGGAAGATTTGATAGAACCGCCGGTGGAGGTGAGCCGTGAAGGGACCATAAGAGTTCCCGAATCGCCGGGAATCGGTGTCTTTCCCCAGGAACACAGGATCGAGAGGGCCACCCTGAAGAGGGAGGAATTTCAAGCCGGTTAGCCGGGATGGAGAGGAGGAGCCTTCCGAGAGATTGGCCCGTATGATCGCCCATCTCCGCAGAGCCAGACCTCAATAACTTTAGTAATTGGCATCAAACCCCCCATAATTGAAAATCATGGAATATCAATAGTGTTTAAGAATCTCATCATGATGATAAAGTCTGATCTCAAAATTACAGAAGTTTTTAAGGTCTAATCCCATTGATTGACTTAAGGGGAAAGCGGTGATATAAATCGGGTGTCTTGACATCAAAGCAGGAAGTATGACGCCCCTGACCTATAAGAAAGCCGGTGTGGATATCGACAAAGCGGATGCCTTCGTCAAGAGGATAAAACCCCTTCTGGATAAGACCGTTCGCCCCGAGGTTCTGGGAAAAATCGGCGGCTTCAGCGGTCTTTTTATGCCCCGTCTCAAAGCGATTAAAAATCCTGTTCTTGTCTCTGCCACGGATGGAGTCGGCACAAAGCTCTTGCTTGCCGAGATGCTGGAGAGATACGACACTGTCGGGATCGACCTGGTCGCCATGTGCGTGGATGATGTTGTGGTGACCGGAGCCGAGCCCCTCTTTTTCCTCGATTATATCGCCTGCGGAAAACTGAACGATAAAAAACTCTATGCACTGATCAAGGGAATCACAAAGGGCTGTCAGGAGGCCGGATGCGCTTTGATCGGAGGCGAGACAGCCGAACTTCCGGAAATGTATGAAAAAAACAGGTTCGATCTCGCCGGTTTCTGTGTGGGCGTGGTGGACCGGGAGAAGATGATCGACGGCCGCCTCTGCTGCAAGGGGGATAAAATTATCGGTCTGGCTTCCAGCGGACTCCACAGCAACGGTTATTCTCTGGTTCGCAAGGTCTTTTCTCCGAAAGAATTGAACGGAAGGCTCGGCCAGGAATTGTTGAGGCCGACACGCATTTATACCGGGATGGTTCTTAAAATCCTGAGAAAGATCCGGATCAAAGCCATGGCTCATATCACGGGAGGTGGATTGATCGAGAATATTCCGAGGGTTTTGCCATCGAAATTAGGAGCGGAGATCAAAAAGGATTCCTGGCCTGTCCCCTCGATTTTCCTTAAGATTCAGGAAAGAAGTCGTATGAACGAGAAGGAGATGTTCCGGACGTTCAACATGGGAGTGGGGATGGCCTTGATCCTCGGGCCTCAGAATGCCCGGCGTGCGCTTCAACTGTTCGCGAAAATGGGGCAAAACGCCTGGATGATCGGAGAGGTGATCGAGGGAACCCACGAGGTTCTCCTGCAGGACAAGGAATATTGATTGTCCATTTGCAATTATCTGTTATTTATGAATGCTAAATCTATGCGCGTAAAAGGGAGACATAGCCAATGAATAAAAAGTTAACTCCTGAACTTTACAAGCAGCAACGAGTCGGGATATTCGTTGATGTTCAGAATATGTATTATTCTGCCCGAAACATCTACAAATCCAAGGTTAATTTCAAAATACTCCTCAGGGAAGCAGTCAGGGGAAGATATCTGATCCGGGCCATCGCCTATGTCATCAAAGCCGATGTCAAGGACGAGACCAATTTTTTTGAGGCGCTCAAGAGTTTGGGCTATGAAGTCAAAGCGAAGGACCTTCAAGTTTTTTTCGGAGGAGCCAAGAAAGGCGACTGGGATATCGGGATCGCCATGGACACCATAGAGCTTGCGTCTAAACTGGACGCCGTTGTAATTGTCAGCGGTGACGGCGATTTTGTTCCTCTGCTCCAGCATCTCAAGCATGCCCTGGGCTGTTATGTCGAAGTCCTGGCTTTCCGCAAAACAAGCTCTCAGAAGTTGATTGAGGAAGCAGATAATTTTATCGATATGGATCAAGACGCAGAGAAATTTTTGATTCGGACCACACGAAGAAAAGCTGCAGCAAAGTCATAAA
>SOIA01000198.1 GCA_004378665.1 Candidatus Aminicenantota bacterium | reverse complement strand
TCAGATCAGTTCTGTTTCTCCGGGCACGGCAACGGGTCTGACAGGAAGTTCTCCCATCTCGTAACGGGGAGGAGAAAGGTCCAGCTTGGAGGAGTTCATCACCCAATCCCAGCTTATGGCACGCCCCGTGTAGGCGCTCATGCGGCCCATGATCGCTGTGAGATTGCTTTCAGCGATGCGCTTCCCTTCATTCAAGGGCTTCCCGTTCCTGATGCTGGCGATCAGGTCTGCATGTTCCTGGACATAGGGATTAGGAGATTCAGGCTCGTACGTGAATGCCTTAGATCCTTTGATGTAGCCGTTGGCCCCATCCGTGTAGGAGAAGCCTTTTGTGCCGATCACTCGTTCGGAGACGTTGTTGCTGCATCCGGAGGTCTGACGGCACATGCTCATCACCCGCGCTCCGTTCGGATACTCATACTCGACGGCAAAATGATCGAAGATATTGCCGAACGCAGGAGCAGTGCGGACCTGCCGGCCGCCCATGCCCGTGCATTTTTCCGGGTGAGATCCTATGGCCCAGTTAATGACGTCAAGATTGTGCACGTGCTGTTCCACGATGTGGTCCCCTGACAGCCAGGTCAGAAAGAGCCAGTTCCGGATCTGCCACTCCATGTCTGTCCAATCTTTGGCCTTGTAGTTGTACCAGTTCTCCCATGCGCGCCCGATCCAGAGCGCCCCCATGTTCCAGTAACACTGTCCGGATACGATCTCACCGATGTTCCCGTTGTGGACGCGCTTCATGATTTCCAGATAATGAGCTTGATGGCGGCGCTGGGTTCCGGCCACGATGCCCAGCCCCTTTTTCTTGGCCAGTTCTGAGGTGGCGATAACCGAACGTACGCCGGTTGGATCGACGGCCACAGGTTTTTCCATAAAAATGTGTTTTCCTGCGTCCACAGCCGCTTTGAGGTGCTTGGGACGGAAATGAGGTGGGGAGGCCAGGATAGCCAGGTCGATGTCCGAGGCCAGGACTTTCTTGTAGGCATCGAACCCGGAGAAACAGGAAGTCGGCTTAACCGCAAGGTTTTTTTTGTCGACCCTTTCCGTGAGTCGTTTCAAGGAGCTCTCCCAGCGGTCCTGGAAGATATCACCCAGGGCTGTGATGACCACGTTCGGTGAAGAGTGGACACAGTCGATGGCTGCACCCGTTCCTCTTCCGCCGCAGCCGACCAGACCGACACGGATTTTATCCGAGCCAGCGGCAAAAAGCATTCCGGTCCCGGACGCAGCGGCAACCAGCGAGGCCGCAGAGGTCACCTTGATAAACTCGCGTCTGGAAAGACTCTGTTTTGTTGTTGTGTTTTTCATTATTTGCGTGACTCCTTTATTTATTGGCTTTGCATTTCCATGATTAAAAATCATCGCAGGCCCTGTAGGCTTCGATCACGGCTTTTTCTCCTTCTTGCCCTGATTTGCTTTTGCCGTGTTCCATGCACAGCACATCGTCATACCCTTTGTTGTACAGATGCTTGAAAATATTCTTGTAGTTGATCTCACCTGTCAGGGGCTCTTTGCGGCCAGGGCTATCACCGAGGTGAAAGCTGGCAATCTCTTCCCAGGCCCTGTCGATGTTGGGGATCAGGTTGCCCTCGGTGATCTGCTGGTGGTAGAGGTCATCTACGATTTTGCAGTAAGGGCTGTTGACAGCTCGGCAGATCTGGTAGGCCTGGGGGATTTTGGTCAGGAAGAGTCCCGGATGGTTCCATGGATTCAAAGGCTCGATCACGATCACCAGACCAGCGGGCTCACAGATCTCCACACACATTTTGAGGTTTTCGACGACGTTGGCGGTCTGGTAGTCCCATTCCAGGCTTTCGTCATAGCGTCCCGGCACGATAAGAGTCCACTTGGCATTCGTGCGTTTGGCAGTCTCCACGGCTTCCTTCATCTTTTGAGCGAGCATCTGGCGAATCTCTTTGTCCTGAGTGACGAATGATTTTACCTTGAAGTCCGCGTAGGCGACAAAGGGACCCAGAGCCATATTCAACCGGGCCATTTCTTTGGCTATGGCTTCCTGCGTCTGAGCAGGACGTCTCATCAGGCCGTTGTCGAACATCGCGTGGAATCCCTGGTCAGCCATGAATTTGAGCTGGTCGATCGGGTCTTTGCCGGCATGTTTTTCGAACATTCCCAGGTAGGGAGCATATTTGAGTTTGAAGCCGGATGAAGCGGATTTGGTAGAAATCTTCCTTTTTTCCGCTTTGAGAGGAGCTGCAGACAGGACAGCCGCGGCTGCGGCTGCGCCGCCGATGAATTGACGCCGGGAAAGCCTCCTGGGCTCAGCCGGAAAATCTTTTTTGTGTTGTGACACCTTCCCCTCCTTATGGTTTGGATTGGGTAATATTGAATACGGATCTTTGCTTATATGTCATTCCTGTTTGCACCAAACAGCATGATGGCCACTCGAGAGAGTTCTCAATT
>SOIA01000276.1 GCA_004378665.1 Candidatus Aminicenantota bacterium | reverse complement strand
TTATGAATAATTCAGGATAAATAGGGGTTAGAACTATGTATAGAATCGAGAGTAAAGTCGACACCAAGAGTCCGGAGTACAAAGAGAATTTCGAAAAGATGAAGAAGATGGTCGCTGAATACAAGGAGAAACTGGCAAAAGTACAGGAAGGGGGGCCAAAAAAATACCGGGACCTCCATAAGTCCCGGAAGAAGCAGCTCGTGAGAGAAAGGCTGGAAAAACTCTTTGACCGGAACACGCCTTTTCTGGAGCTCACACCGTTGGCAGCCTATGACATGTATGACAATGAGGCTCCGAGTGCCGGGGTGATCACAGGAATCGGAGTCATCCACGGACGAGAGGTTCTAGTCGTGGCCAATGACGCGACTGTCAAAGGCGGCACGTATTATCCGATGACCATCAAGAAGCATATCCGGGCCCAGGAGATCGCCCTGGCCAATCGTCTGCCCTGTATTTATCTTGTGGACTCCGGCGGGATTTTTCTTCCTCATCAGTCTGGCACTTTTGCGGACAAAGAGTATTTCGGCCGGATATTCTACAATCAGGCTCGGCTCTCTGCTCTGGGCATTCCTCAGATATCGATCGTCATGGGATCCTGCACGGCCGGCGGGGCGTATGTGCCGGCGATGAGCGACGAGACGGTTATTGTCCGCAAGCAGGGCACGATTTTTATCGGCGGTCCTCCTCTGGTCAAGGCTGCGACCGGCGAAGAAGTCTCTGATGAAGATCTGGGTGGGGCGGATGTCCACTGCCGGATCTCCGGTGTCTCGGATTATTACGCTCAAAACGACGACCATGCGCTGGAGATCGCCCGGAACATCGTCGAGACTCTGGACCCGCCGAACAAATTCCAGTTGGATGTGGCTGAACCGGAGGATCCCTATTATGACCCTGAGGAGATTTACGGGATCGTACCCCCGGATTTAAGGAAGCCATTCGATATCAAAGAGGTCATCGCCCGGGTCGTGGACGGAAGCCGGTTCCAGGAATTTAAGGAATTATACGGCCAAACCCTCATCTGTGGATTCGCCCGGATCATGGGCTATCCTGTGGGGATCCTGGCCAACAACGGAGTCCTGTTCTCAGAAAGTTCGCTCAAGGGAGCTCATTTTGTGACTCTCTGTTCGATGCGTAAAATTCCCATCATTTTCCTCCAGAACATCACCGGTTTCATCGTGGGGAAACAGTACGAGTACGGTGGGATCGCCAAGGATGGAGCCAAGCTGGTTCATGCTGTGGCCAACGCCGATGTCCCCAAGTTCACCATGATCATCGGTGGCTCATACGGAGCAGGAAACTATGCCATGTGCGGCAGGGCGTATGCTCCGCGCCTCCTCTGGATGTGGGCCAACGCCCGCATCAGCGTCATGGGTGGAGAACAGGCCGCGAATGTGCTCGTGACAGTAAAGATAAAGAGATTAAAGGAGCAGGGAAAAAAGATGACCAAGGCTGAGAAGGAAAAGATGATGAAACCCATCCTGGAAGGATACGATTATGAAGCCAGTCCCTATTTCAGCACAGCGAGGCTATGGGACGACGGGGTACTGGACCCTTTAGAAACCCGGGAAGTCCTTGCCCTGGGAATATCCATGAGTCTGAATGCACCGATTCCAGATTACAAAGTCGGGATTTTCAGGATGTGAGATGACTCAATCCGCCTACGAAACCATCATTTATTCCAAAGAAGATAAAATCGTCCGCGTTGTCTTCAACCGGCCCGAAGTCCACAACGCTTTCAATTCCAAGATGATCGGCGAGATCGATGATGCTTTTGAGAGGATCAAGTCCGATGAATCCGCTCGCGTTGTTATCTTGAGCGGAGAAGGGAAATCTTTCTGCGCCGGAGCGGATATTAACTGGATGCGGGAGATCATCGATTATTCTTACGAGCAGAATTTGGAAGAATCGCTCCAGTTGGCCGAGGTCCTCCACAAGATTTACGCATTGTCCAAGCCCACGATCGCTAAGGTCAACGGCACGGCTATCGGAGGAGGCAACGGATTCCTTTCGGCCTGCGATATATCCGTAGCCTCTGAAGAGGCGAAGTTCGGACTGAGCGAGGTGAAGATCGGGCTTGTCCCTGCGGCCATTTCTCCTTATGTGATGCGCCGGATCGGGGAGAGCAAGGCCCGGGAGTATTTTTTAACGGGGAAGAGAATTTCAGCCCGGAAAGCCCTCGAGATCGGGCTTGTGAATGAGGTCGTTCCGCATGATAAACTGGAAGAGACGGTCCTGGATATTGCCCATCTTCTTCTGACCTCCGGACCGGAAGCCATCGCTGCCTGCAAAGATTTGATCGACAAGACGACACGCATGAGCTTCGAGGAAATCAAGAAGTTCACCGCTGAAATGATCGCCAACCTGAGGATCAGCCCGGAAGGCCAGGAAGGCATGGCTGCTTTTCTGGAGAAAAGAAAACCCAAATGGATCAA
>SOIA01000396.1 GCA_004378665.1 Candidatus Aminicenantota bacterium | reverse complement strand
GGTTCAGTATGAATATAGCAGAACGGGTTTCGCGTTGTCCACGAAAAAAGGGACAGGCTCCTTTTTTCCTTTTTTTCTCAAAATACATATGATATGGTAATTAGCAAAAAAAGAGAGAGAGGAACAATGGAAAATCCGATCTGGGGAAATAGCATCTTCAAGAAAAAAAAGAAAAAGGATGACATCTTGGCACTGCTCAAGCAAGTTCCAATATTTGCTGACCTTAAGCCCAGAGAATTGGCTGAAGTGGAAAAGATCATGCACCGGCGCAGGTATAAAAAGAGCGAGCCCATCATCCGCATGGGGAATCCTGGCCTCGGCATGTACATCATAGCCAAGGGCTCGGTTGATATCATAGAGGAGGATAAAAAAGGGGGAAGCCGAACCTTGGCCGAACTCAAAGACGGCTCCTTCTTCGGTGACCTGGCCCTTCTGGATGAGTCGCCGCGATCCGCTTCTGCGATCGCGAACGAAGAGTGCGATATAATCGGATTCTTCCGTCCTGACTTCCTCGATCTTCTCGACAGGAAGCCCAAACTGGGAATCAAAGTCCTGTTGGCTCTGGCAAAGACCATCGGCGAGAGACTGCGTCGAACCGATGAAATGCTGATGAAGATCGAGGAGAGGAAGGCCTAGAGGGACAATGGATAAATACACTTTCCAGCTTTACTCTCAGGTCATCAGGACCTTCTGGCGCATCTTCCTGGTCATTCTTGGCATTGCTCTCATTATTGTCCTCTTTCCTTTTGTCAAAGATGTCCTGATCATGTTCATCATCGCCTGGCTGCTGTCCATACTTCTCAGCCCGGTGGTTGACTTATTAGAAAGCAAAGGACTCAAGCGCGGATGGGCGATTCTCGTCGTCATGATTCTCATCCTTGCGATTGTCGCTTTTTCATTCAGCCTGATCGTCCCGGGGATCATCCGCACAGTCGAGGCCCTGACATCCAAGCTCCAATCGGATGTGATCACCGAGCTCAGCATGAAGATAGAGGCCTACTTCGAAAAGAACTTCAACAACGCTGAGCTGGCGAGGAACGTGACCGCAAAATTGAACGAAATCGGAATCAATCTCCTGAACGGCCTCGGAGAATTCTTCAAGAACGTTGGGTCATTCCTCGCCTTTGTGGTCATTATTCCGGTTATCACATTTTTCCTCATCAAAGACTCCAGACGCTTCAAACGAGCGATCATCTCTAAGGTCCCGAACAAATACTTCGAGCTTTCCTTAAACATCCTTCATAAAGTAGAGAATCAAGTCGGAAAATACATTCAAGGACAGGCCGTTGACGCTCTGATCGTCGGGATTCTCTCCACGCTCGGATTATTCCTGATCAATGTCCGATTCAACGGCCCGATTCCCTATTTCGTCTTCATAGGAATGCTGGCCGGGTTGGCCAATATGATCCCCTATGTCGGACCCGTGGTGGGCGCGGTACCGGCTCTGGCCATAGCGATCCTCAACAATCCGCCTAACCTCGGAATAGTCCTTCTCTGGATCATCATCATGTTTATCCTGGTGCAGGCTATCGACAACGCCTTTGTCTCGCCACTAGTCGTCTCAAAAAGCGTGAACATGCACCCTTTGACAGTGATCATTGTCGTGATCATCGGCGGAAACATTGCCGGCCCCATCGGGATGCTGTTTGCGGTCCCCCTGACCGGAATTATCAAGGTGACGTTATCTCAGGTGATCTGGGGATTAAAAAATTACAGCTTGCATTCCTCTCCTTTTTTCAAAGAAAATACACTCACAGAAACAAAAGGACGCGAGGCGGCTTAAATGGAACTCGAATTTTTGGGCGTGAGAGGCTCTATGCCCGTTTCGGGTGATGACAGGAATAAATACGGAGGCCACACTCTCTGCGCTTGCCTGGTGACTTCGGATGGAGAATGGCTCGTTATCGATGCCGGGACAGGAATAAAAAAGCTCAGCGACAAGCTCGCCAGTCAGCCGCAAGACAAAGCGCTGAAAATTCATCTTCTCCTCACTCATTTCCACCTGGACCACATCACAGGTCTCCCCTTCTTTGCGCCGCTCTACTCTTCGAAAGCCACGTTGAATTTTTATGCAGCCACGCCACCTGAGGAAACAGAGAAATACTTGAGTGGATTGATGGCCGGCAGGTATTTCCCCCTAGACTTCAAAGAGACCCCGTCCAAGAAAATATTCAAGAAGATTCCCGATGATGATTTTCGAATCGGAGGAGCACAGATTTCCCACTGTCCCCTCAACCATCCTCAGGGCAGCGTGAGCTATAAAATCCAGGAAAAAGGGAAAACGATCGTATTTGCGACCGATACAGAGCATCCAGAGAATAGAACGGACCAGAAACTGGTCTCTTTTGTGCAGGGAGCGGATATTCTCGTGTATGATGCCATGTTCACACCCGAGGAGTACGAATCCGGCAGACAGGGCTGGGGACACAGCAC
>SOIA01000082.1 GCA_004378665.1 Candidatus Aminicenantota bacterium | reverse complement strand
TCTCTGAATTCTCGCGGTCTGCATTCCGTCCTCTTCGATACAGCCAATTTTAATGAGCAAAAGAATTGAAATCAGGACGCAGATTTGTTAACTTTCTTTTCTTTACATGAAAAAGAAAAAATTAGCGCCGGGCATACTGACCATCCATTTCTTGATTTTGATATCCTATTCGTCCATCACCATACTGACACTCCTCTCTCTCTTTTTTGAACACCTGGGAGGGAGCCCTCGGCGGATCGGCTTCCTGATGAGTCTTTTCTCTTTTGCAGCCTTCCTGTCCCGTCCGTTCGGTGGCTGGCTTTTGAACAAATTCAATGCCAGGAAAATCATGATCGCCGGGCTCCTCCTGATGCTTGTGATGACATCCTTGTATCCCTTCATCCAGGAATTGAACTGGTTCGCAGTGTTCATAAGGATTTTTCATGGTCTGGGGTTTTCCATATTTGTCCTGGCGGCTTTGTGGATAACTGTGTCACTCGTCCGTGAAGAGGAAAGGGCGTATGCCATAGGCGTTGTGTCCACAGGCTTCATGCTTCCTCTTCTGGTGTTTCCCTTTTTGGGAGAAGAGGTCATTCAAAGATTCGGTTTCCTTTACTTTTTTCTCTGTGCGATTTTCTTGTCTGTGATTCCTTTGGTGTACGCTTTATTTATCAAGCTGGACATTCCCCGCTATTCTGAGGATTCAAAGACAAAGAGCGCAGGTTATCTTCTCCTCTTGAAACAGAAGAGAATTTACTTGATTCTGCTCCTGACCCTTGTTTTTGAGATTGGCCTGAGCTCCTGCCTGATTTTTGTCCCTCTTTTGGCCCATGGGGAGTCTCTCATGCGCTCGGGATACTATTACACATTCCTGGCTTTGAGTGCTGTGTTCGTGCGCGTTATCGGAGGGAGGTACCTCAGGTTTTGGGGGAGCCCGAAGCTGATTCTCCCGGCCTTCTGTTTGATATCCGGAGGGGGACTCTTGATCTTCCTCTCCTTAAACAATTTTCTGCTCGGAGCTTCCGGATTGATCTACGGAATAGGAGTCGGGATCCTCTACCCTCATCTCTCGGCTCTGATCGTCAGAGGCGTCACATCCATGGAGAGGGGAAAGGTCCTGAGCCTTTTCACCTCATCCGTTGACCTCGGATTTGCTCTTGGCCCTCTTTTCTTCGGCTGGATTTATCAGTCCATCGGTATCCGCCCGTCTTTTGCTCTTTTTTCCGCATTCATTTTTCTCTCGTCCCTCGGCCTGATTCTGTGGGGAAGAAAAACAATAGGGGTCGCATCTTAACTCAGATCCGCCAGATCAAACGGAATTTCACCCGCTTATCCAGGCGAGTGATTCCTTCTTCCTTTGCTGTTTCCACGGCTTGATCATACTCGTCTTGAGTGATGCTTCGGTTGAGCGGAGAGTCGGGGCTTATCCTTCCACACGGACGATACTGATCCATGATGTTCACATAGGTGTCTTTCGAGATTTGTTGAGCAAGGAAGCGCATCACTTCTCTTGTTCCTGCCAGTCCTTGAGGCAGGACAAGATGCCTCACTAAGAGGCCTTTCAAGGCGACTCCTTTTTCATCCAAGAGGAGGTCGCCGACCTGGCGGTGCATCTCCTTTATGGCAGACTTGGCCACGGTGAAGTAATCGGGGACTTGGGAGTATTCCTGAGCCGCATGGCTGTCCGCGTATTTGAAATCAGGCATGTAGATATCAAAGATCCCATCCAGAAGTTTCAGGGCTTCGAGAGAATCATACCCACCGGTGTTGTACACCAGCGGAACCGAAAGCCCCTTCTCTACGGCGAAAGGAAGGGCTCTCAAGATTTGGGGAACATAATGAGTCGGAGTGACGAAATTGATGTTATGGCAGCCCAGCCTTTGAAGCTCCACCATCATCAGGCCCAACTTCTTGAAAGAGACCTCTTTTCCTTCGCCCAGATGGCTTATAGAAAAATTCTGGCAGAACACGCATTTCAGGTTGCAGTGAGCGAGGAAAATCGTGCCGGAGCCGTGGGAGCCTACCAGAGGGTCTTCCTCTCCGAAGTGCGGGGATGCGGAAGACACTTCGGGTTGGAGTCCCGCGCCGCAGAATTTCCTCTCTCCTTGAAGGCGGTTCACGCCGCAGTTGCGTGGACAGAGAGTGCATGTTTCGAGCAGGCGGAAAGCTTTTTCGATCCTTTCAGAGAGCCGACCCTCTCGATGAGTCTTCAGATAGGCGGCCTCAAATCTTTTTGATTTCATGTTTTGCACAGATTATATCATATGGGGTCAGGCTTTGATAACTTTGATAAAAATAGGGGTCGCCCCGATTGACTTTAGATGGGACTATGGATATAAATTCAAGTTAACGATGCAGAGTGCGAGACAGAGTGGTCTTTTCACCATCCCACGATTGGAGAAGATCCCTTACCTTGTCCATGGGTTTGGGACGGAGGAATGGACGGATGAGGATTTCAGGA
>SOIA01000377.1 GCA_004378665.1 Candidatus Aminicenantota bacterium | reverse complement strand
CTGTTCAGGGTTTACGGCTTCTCCCGGATAAGCACCTGAGCCAAGGACGCGATGGCTTCTTCCTTCCCGATCGCTCCAAGTCCCTCATTGGTTTTAGCCTTGATTCCTAAATCCTCCTTTCCCATTCCAAGGATGGGACACAGGACTTCTTTCATCCGAGGAATGTAAGGAGCGAGTTTTGGCTTTTCTGCGATGACAATCGAATCGATGTTCACGACGGCCATTCCTCTCTCCCTTATCAAATCCATTACTTTCTTCAGCAGTTCAGTGCTCCTCATATCCTTGTATTGGGAGTCGGTATCCGGAAAAAGCTGTCCGATATCATCCTTACCCGTCGCCCCCAGGAGCGCATCGATGATCGCGTGTATCAAACAGTCTCCGTCTGAATGGCCTCTCAAGCCTTTCGGAAAATCGATCTCCACGCCTCCCAGAAAGAGTTTCCGTCCCTCCTCCAGCCTGTGGACATCATAGCCAATCCCTGTTCTAATCTTCAAGAATGGCCTCCGCAATCTTTAGATCCTCTGGAGTCGTGATCTTTATGTTTCCCGGGTCTCCTTGTACGATCCAGACTCTCTTTCCGATTCTTTCCACAAGAGTCGTCTCATCTGTGGCGAAAAAATCGTCATCTCCCGCCTTAGCCAGAGCTTCCTTCAGCGTGGAATAGAAGAATCCTTGGGGAGTCTGACACCGGAAGATCCTTTCCCTTTCCAAGGTCTGCTCCACTTCCTGTCCGTCAACAAGTTTTACGGTGTCTTCGAGGGGAATCGCCGGCACAACAGCCCCTTTTTCCCGGGCAGCTTCGATAACCCGCCCGATCAACTCCTGGCTGACCAACGGCCTCACTCCGTCATGAACCAGAACGATTCCGGCCTTCTCCGGGTCGATCTTCCGAAATCCCGAAATCACTGAGTCCTGTCTCCTCTTTCCTCCTGTTACACACGAGACTATCTTTCTGTACCGCTCGGCATAATCTTTCTTCTTGGACTCGTCGTTGAGCACAAGAATCACTTCGGTCACATCCTGGTGAGCTTCGAAGGCGTCCAGAGCCCAGTCCAGGACCGATTTCTCCTTTAACTGCGCGAATTGCTTGGGAAGACCGAAGCGCCGCCCCTCGCCAGCAGCCACCATGATTACCGAAACTCTTTTCATTGAGAGTCTTCGTTGTAACGCCCGAATATCATCTTCCCCACTGTTGTCTGGAGAACAGATGTGACGGTGATTTCGATGTTTTGTCCGATCATCCTCCTCGAATTGTCCACAACAACCATGGTTCCATCATCCAGGTAAGCGACTCCCTGATCCTTTTCCTTCCCTTCTTTCAGGATGAAGATTTTTAACGCTTCTCCGGGCAAAACAACCGGTTTGAGCGCATTCGCGAGCTCGTTGATGTTCAGCACCGAAATCCCTTGAAGCTGAGCGATCTTGTTGAGGTTAAAATCATTGGTGATGATCTTTGCGTCCATGTGTTTGGCCAACTCGATGAGCTTGGAGTCTACATCCTTGACCTCTGGAAAATCCACTTCGGAAATCATGGTGTGCACCTGGGCCGATTTCTGGAGATGGTCCAGGACTTCCAACCCTCTTCTCCCCCTCTGTCTCTTTATTCCATCTGGAGAATCTGCCACGAGCTGAAGTTCTTTGAGAATAAACTGGGGAATGACGAGAGCCCCTCCGATGAATGCCGTATCACAGATGTCAGCGATCCGTCCGTCAATGATCACGCTTGTGTCGAGAATTTTAAAGTCGCTGCTCACACTACTCTCTTTGAAAAACCGAAAGAGATGGGGAGGCTCGAGCCACTCGAACTTCCGCGTTCCGACAAGGAAACCGATGTACGGCATGATGAGGAGAAAAAATATCCGGATAAAGGTCGCGGTGGAATCATCCTCGGAGACTGTCTGGTAGATTGAACCGAGTGCCCAGCCCAACAGGACTCCTGCAAGAGTCCCGATTGTCGAGCTCCAGATTATCTTGAACTGGCTTTTCCGAATCAGCGTCTCCAGGTAAACAATAAGGGCACTCAAGACAAAGCCAATGCCTGCTCCGACGTACGAGTCAAGGCGAAAAGGTGGGAAGAAATAACCCGCGAGAGTTATGAAAGCGATAACAAGAAAACGAAAAATAAAAATGCCCATGAATTAATCCTTATAATTAAAATATAATCCCTAAAGCCTGTTTTATATTCTTTGCTCCCTGGAGATTGATCTCCGAAAGGTCCTCCTTCTCGAGATGAGAAAGGTTCCCCTGGGGCATTATGACCGTTTTAAAACCGAGGGACTCCGCTTCCTTCACTCGGGCAAGGGGTTGGCTGACAGAGCGAATCTCGCCGCTCAGCCCGACTTCCCCGAAGACTACGACATCCTGTGGAATCACTCTATTCTTTAAGCAAGAGACTACGGATGCTATCACTCCCAGGTCTGTGGCAGGCTCATCGAGGCTCAGTCCGCCGGCCACATTGATGTAGATGTCTTCTCCTGAGAAGCTGAATCCCATCTTTTTCTCCACGATAGCCAACAGCATGGCCACACGAAAATGATCGAGTCCGATCGTCATCCTCCGCGGATTCCCTGCGAACAAGGTTGAAGAAACCAGGGCTTGAATCTCCGCCAGTAACGGACGGGAGCCCTTGATAGTGCTGACCACGACACTTCCCGCTTCCTCTGTGGGTCTTTCCTTCAAGAAGAAGGCGGACGGGTTTGAGATGGCCTTGAGTCCCTTGGCTCCCATCTCGAACAGAGCCAGCTCTGAGACAGGGCCGAACCTGTTTTTCAGAGCACGCAGCACCCGATAGCTATGGTCCCTTTCCCCCTCAAAATACAGGACCACATCCACCATATGCTCAAGAGATTTTGGCCCGGCCAATGACCCTTCTTTGGTGATGTGCCCGATGAGGAACGAGGAAACCTGGCCTTTCTTGGCAAATCGAAAGACCTGGTTGGCCGCTTCCCGGACTTGACTGATCGTGCCCGGGCTGGAAGAGAGTTTCGAGGAGAAGACTGCCTGGACCGAATCCAGGATCAGAACCCGAGGATTGAGCTTTTCCGCATGGGAGATGATGCGTTCGAGGTTTGTCTCCGCCAGGAAGTACAGATTTCCGTTCCGGAGTCCGAGCCTTTCGCCCCGGATCTTGACTTGCTCCAGAGACTCCTCCCCGGAGACGTACAGGACCTTCTCTCCTTGAAGGGCAAAATCCCGGCTCATCTGGAGAAGCAGGGTGGATTTGCCTATCCCGGGTTCTCCTCCGATCAAAACCAGCGAACCCAGAACAACTCCTCCACCGAAGACGGGATTCAACTCCTCGATGCTGGTCTTGATCCTTTCTTTCCCGGCTTCCTTGATATCTTTGTAGAGGACAGGGTCAGAAGGGGGAAAAGAGAATTCGGCCGAAGCTTCCTCTTCCACCTCCTCGACCATCGAGTTCCACTCCCCGCAGCCAGGACATCTGCCCATCCATTTCGGCGAATGCGTACCACAACTCTGGCAGATAAAGGTTGTTTTGACTTTCATTAAAAACCAAACTCCAGGCCGAAGAACACTTCTCTGTTTGAAGAGAAAGTGAAATCATCGAGCCCGAGAAGAAGATGGAGATATTTCAACGTCGTCACTCTTGTGCGGAATCTGAATTGGGGTTGAGGATCTCGGTCGAAATCAAAACCCTCCAGGCTAAACTTCAATCTGTCTTTGAGGGCGTAGTAATCGATTCCTGCCCCCATCTTGGATTCCATGATCCCGATCCGCGGAGAAAAATTCCCCCACCGGAATCCGCCCTGCAGCGAGTACAGAAGCTGTTCCTGCCAGGGATTATAGATGATCTGAGTCAAAAGCAGTTTATCTTTGGCCACCCATAGGCCCAGAGTAAAAGATCCTTTCAACATCTCACTCTCAGCATAATATTCCGCACTCATTACGCTAAATAATCGAATGCTCGAAACAGGATCAACAACCTTTTCAAGGTCATCAATCACAGCTTCTGCCCTCTCGTAAAGATCCGGCTGATGAATGAGCTTCCCCAAAGTCCCTTCACCCTTGTTGATCTTCTCTAAAGACTTGTTCAAAAGCTCCAGGGATTTTTCAATGCTTTTGATTAACTCCTTGATACTCTCCATGTTGACCCTAAGGTTTTCACGGCTCTCTCCGACCGCATCCTTGAGAACAGAGATCAACTCATTCAGATTCTTGGAGACATCCTCGACTCTCTGCTCAAACGTCTGGACAGTCTGCTGAGAACTCTGGAGGCCTTTCTGGATTTCCACTCTGTTCTCGCCCAAGAACTCATTCAATTCTTCAGAGAACGTAGCCAGGTTTTCAAGTGTATCCCTGAAATTTTGACGCGATTCTTCCCCTCCGATCATCTCATTGATGATCTGTGCAATTCCTTTAAACTGATCCCCGATCGCAAGCAGCGTCGTTCCCATCTGGTCAAAACTCACAGAAGGAACTCCCTCAATCGCATCTCCCGCCTTAAAAAAATCCTCCCCTTCTCCTGGTAGGATTTCAATGTGTTTCTCTCCCAGCAGCCCGATCGAAGCCATTGTGGCCCTCGATCCCTCTGGAATGGAAACTCCGGAGTTGATGATCAACTCCACCTCGGCCTTTCTTCCCTTCAGCCTGATGTCCTTCACATATCCGACTTTCACTCCTGCCATCCTCACCACGGCTCTTTTCTCGAGGCCGGTCGCAGAATCGTAGGACACGATCAGGGAATACCCGGGCTTCCGGAACAAAACACCCAGATCCCCCACAACAAATATAAAGGTCGCGACGATCAGCAATGCCGTGGTCAGGAATATTCCGATTTTTATTTCTTGTTTCATTATCCTTCCCTTATTCCGAGAGAAGCGTGTTATTCTTTTCTCTTTTTAACATCTTTCCTTACCAATTTTCAATCGGTCCTTCGGCGTTTCCGTGAATGAACTGCTGGACGACTGGGTTTTTTGAGTTCCTGATCTCCTCAGGAGTCCCCATCTCGATTATCTTTCCTCCATACAACATCCCAATCCTGTCGGCCACCTTGTATGCGCTGACCATGTCATGAGTGATGATCAGCTCGCTCGCCTGCATCTCATTCTTCATCCTGATGATCAAGTTATTTATGGCGTCCGCACGTATCGGATCAATCCCTGTGGAGGGTTCATCATAAAGTATTATATCCGGGTTGTAGGCGATGGCCCGGGCCAGACCGACTCTCTTCCTCATTCCGCCGCTGAGCTCGAACGGCATGAGGTGTTCTATTCCCCTCAATCCAACCTTGGCCAGGTTTTCCTTCACCAGCGCTTGAATCCTTTCCTCTGAGTAGTTGGTGTACCTCTCCAGGCCAAAGCTGACATTCTGGCCGACAGTCAGCGAGTCAAAAAGGGCGGTTCCTTGAAAAAGCATTCCGAATCTTCGGGTAATTTTATGAAGCTCATCACCATCGAGTGCGGTGATGTCCACTCCGTCCACGTAAATCTTCCCTCTGTCAGGCTTGAGAAGGCCGATGACATGTTTGAGAAGAACGCTCTTCCCGCAGCCGCTCTGACCGATGATGACAAGGGTCTCTCCGCGCTTAAGCTGGAGGTTCACTCCCCGCAGGACTTCGTTCCCACCGAAGGATTTATGCAGATCGACGACTCGTATCATTATTAAATATCCGCGGGGAGGGCTTGGCTGAGAAAAAAGTTAACGATCAGGATGAGGATGCTGGCGATCACGACTGTCCGCGTCGTCGCTCTTCCCACTCCCTCTGCCCCTCCCTCTGTTTTTAATCCCTGCCAACAGCCTATTATCGCAATGATAACGCCAAAAATCGAGGCTTTTATCAGGCCGCTGAACAAATCCCACATTTCGATATACATCAACGTGTTCCTGATGTAAATGACTCTGTTCACTCCCATCAGGTAAACATTATAGAAAAATCCCGCGGCCATCCCGATGATGTCTCCATACACCGTCAGAAAGGGAAGCATGATAAAGCAGGCGAGAGTCCGAGGCACCACGAGGTAGCGGATAGGATCGGCTCCTAAACTGAAAAGGGCATCTATCTGCTCAGTGATCCGCATCGTTCCGATCTCCGCAGCCATGGACGAACCCACGCGGCCCGCGACCATTAATCCGACCAGAATCGGAATCAGCTCTTTGGACAGTCCAAGAGATATGATCGGCCCTCCATAGGTTTCCGATCCAGGACCTATGTAACGATGAAATCCAATGTATGTTTGGAGTCCGAAGACAAGTCCGCCAAAGGCCGCAGTCAAAGACACGACGGGCAGTGACCGGACACCCACTTCTTCAAGCTGCTGGATGAAAATCCCCTTTTCCCACGGTTTTTTAAACAGATTTTTTAACGTTCGGAACAAGAGCAGCCCCACTTCTCCCACCTCTTCAAAAAAGGCATTAATATAAAAGAGCGGAGGTTTGACTTTTGGAAACATCTTAGGTCTGAAAATCCTGAAATTCCATGTCCGCAAAACGGACATACTCTCGGATGAAGGCAAGGCTGATTTTTCCCGTGGGACCATTCCTCTGTTTGGCCACATTGATGTCCGCAATCCCACGGATGCTCTCATCATCAGGACGGTAGAATTCTGGGCGGTAGATGAAGATTACAACATCGGCATCCTGCTCGATGGCTCCCGATTCTCTCAAGTCTGAAAGCTGCGGGATTGGCTCCCGCCGGCCCTTCTCAGGCGCACGGCTGAGCTGGGAAATCCCCACAACAGGGATTTTAATTTCCTTCGCCAGTTCCTTTAAGGACCGCGAGATGTAGGACATCTCCTGGGTTCTATTCTCAAACCTTCCCCCGGGGCGCATCAGTTGGATATAGTCTATGAACACCAGGTCAAGATTTTGCTCCATTTTCAACCTTCTGGCTTTGGCCTTCATCTCCATGACTGTCAACGCAGAAGACTCATCGATGAATATCTTCGACCGAGACAAGGCTTCAGCGCTCAGCTTCAACTTCTCGAAGTCTCTTTCTCCAATAAAGCCAGTCCTGACTTTTTTGAGGTCTAACTGGGCCTCGGCGCACAGCAGTCGAATCATGACCTGCTCCTTCGCCATCTCAAGAGAAAAGAATCCCACAGAATAATCCGTTTTAAGCCCTGCGTATTGGGAGATATTCAAGCAGAGAGCCGTCTTCCCCATCGAGGGACGAGCCGCAACAACAATAAACTCGGAAGCGTGAAAACCCGCAGTCAAATTGTCCAGGTCCCGGAAGCCGGTGGGGATTCCTGTCACCGTTTCTTTTCGGTCATGAAGAGCCTTGATCATGTCCAGCGTTGGGGAAGCTAACGATCCGACAGGAACAAAGCCAGGTTTAACTCGCTGTTCTGCGACTTCAATGATAGAGGCCTGGGCTTCATCTAAAAGCTGATCCGCATCTTCTCTCTGCTCATAGCTCGAAGAAATGATCTTTGCCGAGGAAAGGATCAACTGTCTGAGAAGGGACTTTTCCTTGATGATCTGGGCATAGAACTCGACGTTCAAGCTCTTGGGAATCCCATCCATCAAAGAAGAAACATAAGATGCTCCCCCCACTTCATCAAGAGTTCCTTCCTTTTGCAGCTCTTCACTCAAAGTCACTACATCAACAGGCTTGCCCTTGTCCACTAAGGAGATGATCTTCTCGATGATCTTCCGGTTGGAATCCTTATAAAAATCCTCTGGAGAAATAATGGAAAGAACCACATTCAAGTTTTTGTTGCTCAGAAGAATCCCCCCCAGAGCTGTCTTTTCTGCCTCGACACTCTGAGGAGGAGTCTTCTTCAGAAGCATCGCGTCGAGTTCCATCCGTTCTCCCTATATCCCTGAATTACCCAGGTGAATTATTTTTCCTTTTTCTTCTTTTTTTTCTCTTTTTTCGCCTTGCCCTTTTTTCCCTCTGCCGCTGGGGCTTCTTCCTTG
>SOIA01000017.1 GCA_004378665.1 Candidatus Aminicenantota bacterium | reverse complement strand
ATTATTGAAGGGAAAAACAGGCATGAAATGCCCCAAATGTGATTTTGAAAACCCCGCGGATTCCAATTTCTGCAGCAAATGTGCCACACAGCTCATTTTGCCAGAGAAGGATTCTTCCCCCAAGGACGGAAACACCCATGAAATAAGAATAGAACTGCCCACAGGAGAGATTTTTGCGGGGAGATACCAGGTACTTGAGGAATTGGGCAGAGGGGGAATGGGCAAAGTCTACAAAGTCTTCGATAAAGAAATAAAGGAGAAGGTAGCGCTGAAGCTCTTGAATCCGGATATTGCAGCAGATGAAAGGATAATAGAGCGTTTCCGGAACGAGCTGAAGCTGGCCCGTCAGGTCTCCCACAGGTACGTTTGCCGGATGTTCGACCTCAACAAAGAAGGAGATGCCTACTTCATCACGATGGAGTACATTTCCGGAGAAGATTTGAAAAGCATGGTCAAGATGATGGGGCCGATGAGTTCAGGGAAAGCGCTTATTATCAGCAAGCAGGTGTGCAAAGGGCTGGCCGAGGCGCACCGGAGGGGAATCGCTCATCTGGATCTCAAACCTCAGAACATCATGATAGACAAGGAGGGGAGTGTTCGGATCATGGATTTCGGGATCGCCCACTCCCTGAAAGAAAAAATCAAGCCAAAGGCTGGTGTGTTGATCGGGACACCCGAGTACATGTCTCCTGAGCAGGTTCAGGGAAAGGATGTCGACCATCGCTCGGATATCTATTCCTTGGGTATCATCCTGTATGAAATGCTGACCGGCGAAGTTCCTTTTGAAGGGGATACTCCGTTGAGCGTTGTCCAGAAGCAAAAGAGCATGGCACCCCCGGATCCGAGGAATATCAATTCTCAGATACCCGAAGAAATCAGTCAGATGATTCTCCGGTGCCTCGAGAAGGACAGGGGAAAAAGGTATCAAGACGCCGAAGAGGTGCTTGAGGAAATAAGGAAAATCCAGAAAGGCGTTCCGACCACGGATAAGATATTGCCGACAGAAAAGCCGGATACAGAAAAAGTCGTGGAGAAGAAATGGGAAAACTCTATCGCAGTGCTTCCGTTCGCAGATTTAAGCCCGCAGAAAGATCAGGAGTATTTCTGCGACGGGATGGCGGAAGAGCTCATCAGCACGCTGGCCAAGATCGACCAGCTCAAGGTAGCTTCCAGGACTTCAGCCTTTCAGTTCAAAGGAAAAGGTCATGACATCCGAGAGATCGGAGACAAGCTCCAGGTGCAGGCGGTGCTCGAAGGAAGCGTGCGGAAAGCCGGGGACAGGCTGCGAATCACGGTTCAGTTGATTAATGTCGGAGACGGATTCGAGCTCTGGTCAGAGAAGTACGACCGGGATTTGAAGGACGTGTTCGCTATCCAGGATGAGATCTCCCTGGCTATCGTTGACAGTCTGAAAGTCAAGCTGCTGGAAAAAGAGAAGGAAGCATTGGTCAAGCGCTACACGGATAATACAGAGGCCTATAAACTGTATTTGAAAGGTCGCTATAACTGGAACAGGCGGTATGAAGGAGGACTGCAGAAGGGAATCGAATTCTTTCAACAGGCCATCGATATAGATCCTCTCTATGCTCTGGCTTATACGGGAATTGCCGACAGCTACAGCCTTCTCGGTCATTATGGCTTCCTCCCGCCCAGAGAGGCTTGTCCGAAAGCAAAGATTGCTGCAGAGAAAGCCCTTGAGATTGATGACAAGCTTGCCGAAGCGCATACATCCCTGGCAAGGATCAAGATGCATTATGATTGGGACTGGGATGCGGCAGAGCAAGAGTTGAAAAAAGCCCTTGAGCTGAACCCGAATTACTCCACAGCGCTCGAGTGGTATTCCCTGTATTTGATGATCATGGGCCGATTCGATGAGGCCGTCCAAGAAGCCAAGCACGCTCTCGAACTGTATCCTCTGTCTCTGATTATAAACGCGGTCTTAGGAGGTATTTATTATTTCGCAGGCAAAAATGAGGAAGCGATTGAACAATTCCAGAGAACCATCGAGATCGAATCCGACTTCTCCTTGACTTATCTTTTCCAGTCCGGGGCTTTGGCGAACCTGAATAGGTTTGAGGAAGCCGTCGAGTCCTTAAAGAAGCTTGTTTACCTCACCGCCGGAAGCCCTTTTGCATTGGGATATCTTGGCGCTGGCTTTGCTGTGGCGGGCCAGAAAGATGAAGCGCAAAAAATGCTCGACCAGTTGAATGAGATTTCGAAGAAAAAATACGTTTCGCCGTTTTACATCGCGATCGTCTATCTCGGATTGGACGATAAAAATAAATTATTCGAGTATCTCGAGAGAGCCCTCGAGGAGCGGGAATCATTCCTGGCTTTCATCAACACCTGGCCTTTATTCGACAGCCTGCGCCCAGAGCCAAAGTTTAAGGCTATCTTGAAAAAGATGGGATTCAAACCAAGTCAGCCTGAGACGAAATAATTT
>SOIA01000066.1 GCA_004378665.1 Candidatus Aminicenantota bacterium | reverse complement strand
GCCGGCGGACCGGAGCTTCAGAAATTTTGGGAAAGCTTTCTCCAGTTTGCGGAGGACTTGCTCAACCTCTTGCCAATCATAGTATTTGTTGAAACTGAGGTTTACCTTCCGTGTATTCCATTTGCGCGGCAGCCAATCCTGGGACATGACCAGCGATGTACCGATCAGGACCGTAAGGACCAGAATGCCTGCCTTGAACCATTTTCTCTCTTGAATTCGAGTCATCGTCATCCCTCCTTTCCTCATTTAAGAACAATCGTTTTTTGGATTGTTCCTCCGCCGTGTCTCGCCCACAGATTGATGTCGATCTTTTTTCCAGGCGGGGATATGATCGTCCACGTGTATTCATTTTCGCCACCCGCGGCCAGCGTCGAGATGTCAGTACGTTTGCTGCCGCCGAAAATCTCCATTTTTTTGTCATCCTCGAACTTGAGCCGCAGCACGATCGAGTTGATATTCCGTGTTCTCGTCCCCATAGCGGTGGAGTACGGGAATTTGCCCTTGTTGTGGACCTTGAGGGTGAGCCGGAACAGGTTGGGTGAAAGCTTCTCGATTTCTGGCTCATCCAGCGCGATCTCCGCGAATTGTTCCGACAGATACAGAGCAAACTCGGCATGGCTCTTGGTCAGAGCCGGAATCTGGTCAGCCGGCGGATTGATCCTTAAGTGGGGTTCAAAACCGCCGATCTCGACCTCGCCGAGCTGCTTGTGGTTAAACTTGGTCCATGCCACAAACCCTTTACCCTCGTTTTTCTCGTCGATCCATTTGAGCCACTGAGCATCGCTATCCGATGTCCCGGGCTGTCTTTGCGCTGCTCCGCCGCCACCGGCCATGAACCGCTGCATCATCGCGCTTCGGTCCATCGTTGTCTGTTGTGCCTGCCGTTGGGGCTGTGGCGATTCTTGTCTGTCGTTCCTCGGTATCATTCGTCCCGGGGGCCTGGCCGCTTCTCTCAGAGACCAGAGATTGGCTGAAAAGGAGGGGACACCGTACTGGAAGTACGCATACTCGAGAAAAGACCCGAACGGCTTGTCGGATTTCGCGCTTGTAATTTTTGTGATCTCTTTATATTTTTCGCTGACAGCTTTAAAAATATTCTGATCCCGTGTCTCTGTCCTTTTGGGCTGAGGGTCGGTCGGCCGAGGCTGGGGTGTGGCATCAGTGCCGCCGCGGCGTCCCATACGGAAGAACATGAATCCTCTCATAGCCGGGGCAGCCGCTCTGGGTGGTTCCGGGAAGGTGGGAGTTCCGCATTCGATCCCGGTTCCCGCAGCCAGGTTGTCGTGCATGGAAAACACGAGAACGCCGCAGATGTTCTTGTGAGCTTGGGTTTTGAGATTCGGATCGAAGCGGGTCATGAAGTCGATCAGTGCCTGAGTCTCGACTTCCGAGACAGGATAGACTTTGAGTCCCTTGGGTTTGTATCCGAAATTATGCGGGAAGTTCCGGTTGATGTTGAAGCCGCCCGGACCGTCTTCGTTGTAGAGCTCGTCGCCGTCGTTATCGATGCCCTCAGGATAAAGCTTGTAAAGCGCATCGAGTGGGGAGTCTGCGTCTTTCTTCTTCATCAGCCGCGGGTCCTTCTCATCGACAATCCAGCTCCCTTCCTTATCCTTGGCGCGCATCATGGTGATCATCCCGTCTCCGTTGAGGTCTTCGGGACCATCCTCATCGACCTTCCAGTCGTAGTCCTCATCCCGGGGGTTGAAGTTGCCGGGATGTTCATGGCGGACGGCTTTGAAAAAGGCTTCGGCGCCGTCGGGGTTGAGGCGGGGGACGATGTAAAAAGTGCGTTTATCCAGGATGGCTGTGATTTTCTCGTCCTTTCCATAGCCTTTGACCAGGTATTCGGCGATGCCCAGAGCCACCATGCTCCCGATCAGATGGTCGCCTTCGAGGTTGGCCGCAATGAGCAGGGCCTGTTTCTCGAGTGCCTTTCCTTTTCCGGATACCTGGAGCATCCAGAGGTCCCGGCCGCCCAGCGTTCTTCCGATAGATTGGAGTTTTGTGATCTTTGGATTGGCACCAGCCAAGTTTTTCATGGCCTGAGTCAGAGCCGCATAATTATGGTATTTGGCATCTGAAGGCTGGTTTTGGACGGCTTCCATCGGTAAGAAAAGAAGTGATAAAAACAGGATGAGGGAAACGGTCCCTAACAGTTTAAATTTATGCTTGACGCAATTTCTCATACAGACCTCCTTTTTTACATGGGATATTGTGTGATTGAAAATTGAGTGCGTGGATTGGCGACGTGAAAGAAACCTGCACTCATCATCGACGTTTTTCCTTCTGTGTTCTGTGGCCGTACGTGTTTTGCACTCGGAATGTCTTTATATGTCAATATGAATTAAACTTTTGCGTTTTTGAAGCCTAGGAAAGACTTGGCCTTAGAAGTGACGGAATCCGAGATAGAGTAGAACGTGGGCAAAAAGATCAGCGTGAAAAAGGTCGAAGTTGTCAATCCGCCGATGATGGCCACGGAAATGGGAGCCCACATCTGTGCCCTCCGCCCGGCTGCCTCGAAAAACTGGGGCAACAGGAATGGGAGAGCCAGCGGCAGCACTCCGAAAATAGTGGTTATGGCCGTCATGATGATCGGCCGCATCCGGTCCATGCCACCCTGTATGATGGACTCGTTCTTGCCCATCCCGGATTTCCGAAGCTTCCGGATATGATCGATCAGGATGATCCCGTTGTTTACCACGATCCCGAACAGAACCAGGAGTCCCAAATAGGAAGTGGTGTTCAGTGTGATGTTTGTGATAGTGAAGATCGCGGCCACTCCGAACAGCGCCAACGGCACGGCCAGCAGGATCGTGAGCGGATGCACGAACGATTCGAAAAGTGAAGCCATGATGATATAGATGAAGATTATAGCGAGAATGATCGCCATGGTGGATTCCCCCTGGGATTCCCGAAAACGTCTCCATCCGGAACCCAGGCTCCACGTGTAGCCCTCGGGGAATTGAATGGTGTTCATGACCGAACGGACATCGTTGGATATGGCCATCATTCCCTCTCGTTTGGTGTTGATCCGGATGTTCAATTTTGATTTTTTATTCTCCTTTCGGATGGATGTCGAACCCATCCGGTAGGAGATGTCCGTGATCGCGGAGATCGGAATCCGTTGGGACTGGGTCGGCAGGCTGATGTTCCGGAGGTCTTCTTCGCTGAATCCCTCCTCTCCCCGGATTTTCAAGATAATGTCGATCTCGCGGTTTTCAGTTTTAAACTTTCCGATGGGCCGCTCAGAAAGAGAGGAGGAAATGGTCCGTGCCACCATTTGACTGCTCACTCCTGAGCTTTCCGCCTTCTTGCGGTCCACCTGGACCATGATCTGTGTGTCTCCACCCTCGAGGTCGCTGGTTATATCCTCCACATTCTCTACTGTTCGGAGTTTTTCGATGACCATCGGTGCCAGCTCGGTCAATTTTGTGTAGTCCAGGCCGATGAGCTCCACGGAGATTCCAGAGAAATGCCCGCCGCGGCCGAAGCGCTGCCCGTATTCGTAAGTGATACCGGCACGCCTGGGAAGCAGTTCCTTGAGTTTTTCTTTGATTTCGGTCACGGAGGGACCTTTATCTTCCAGGTTCAGCTCAAGAGACCCGCGGAATCGCCCTTGTCGCATACCACGAACGCCGAATTCGGTTGTCAGATGTTTGATAGCAAACTCTTCCTTCCGTGTGAGGAGAAGCTCTTCGTACTGCCTGAAGAGGACCTTCATTTCCTCCAGCGTGAAACTGCGCGGCATATAGACTGAGATATCGATCTCCCGTTCGTCACTTCTGGCCATGTATTCCTGTTCGATATTTTTAAGGAGTTGAAAGGATGTGAAGAAAATACCGACAGCCAGACCGACCACCAGAAGCTTGGTTTTCCAGTTCTTGATGGTGAAACTGATGACTCGCTTATAGAGGGATGTCAGTTTAACCAGCCACCGGGCTTTTTCCCTTACCTTGCCGGCAAGCAATCGGCTTCCCGCCAACGGGATGAATGAGAGGGAAACGATCAGGGAGGCGATCAAAGCCAGGGAGATGGTTAACGCAAAGTCTTGCAAGAAGCGCCCGAATCCCGACGAGGACACGAAGCTCAATGAGATGAACACGACCAGGGTCGTCAGAGTGGATGCAGTGACGGCCATGGCCACTTCGCTGGCCCCTGTTATCGAGGCTTTTAATGGCGAATATCCTTTCTCCTGTCGCAAGCGGGATATATTCTCCAGCACAACGACACTGTTATCCACCAGCATGCCCACTGCCATCATCAGCCCGCTGAGAGAGATGATGTTGATCGTGATGTCGGTACGCAATACAGTGCGGTAGAGGTACATAAAGCTGAATGTAAACACCATAGCCATGGGGATGGCGGTGGCGATGATGATTGTGCTCCGGAATTTTCTCAGGAAAAAGAGAATGACAAAGACCGCCAGAATACCGCCGACGATCCCGGAGAGGGTGAGATCCTTGAGGCTCTTGAGGATATCCTCTGATTGGTCTCGGTAGAAGATGGTGGTCATATTATGGAGCTCGGGTTCTGTTTCTTTGATCCAGGCCATGGTGGCCTTGACGTTGTTGCAGACATCCACGATGTTGGCGTTGGAGGCCCGATATATCTGGAAACGTACTGTCTCCTTCCCGTCCAAGCGGTTAAAATCTTCTTTGACAGGATAATCGTAGGTCACACGGGCGACATCTGCGATGGTCAACCCCATGTTGCTGACAGGGAGGTTTTTAACCTCCTCCAGGATCTTGAGTTCCCCTGGAATCCGAGTCACATAGCGCATGGGGCCCTCTTCCACATACCCGGCTGAAATATTGATGTTGTTGTTGCGGATGGTGTCGATAAGGTCATTGATACGGATGGAGGAGGAATAGAATACCTCGGGCTTGAGGTAGATAGTCAGAACCTTGTTGCGGATACCCCGGATGTCTACGTTGGCCACGCCTTCGATCCGTTCCATCTGTTGCGTGATGTAATTTTCTGACCAGTAGTACAGGTTTTCCAGGTCTCCGGGCAAAGCCACGCTGAAGTTGATCACGGGCCGGTCATTGAACGAAAAACGGCGGATACGGATATTCTCGATATCATCAGGGAGATCATTTCGGACCATGTCGATCTTGTCGCGGATTTCCATGGTGGCCAGGTCCATGTTGGTGCCCCCCTTGAACTGCATGTGGATAAAGGAGGATGACGAGGATGAGGTGGAGTTGAGGCTCTCCAGATTGTTTATAGTGGACAAAATGTCTTCCAGGGGACGTGTGATGGTGCGTTCCACTTCTTCAGGAGAAGAAGACGGATAAGGGATCTGGACCATCAAGCCCGGAAAGGATATGTCGGGCATCATCTCCAGGGGAAGCTTGAGGATGGAGATCACTCCGATAGTGATGAAAATCAGCATGGCCACTATAATGGAAACAGGCTTTCGTATCGAAAATTCAGGTAAATTCATTGTTTGTTCGTTTTCACTTTTTCTGGGGAAAGACTCATTTTGGCGTTTTTAAGAATGCTCATCAAACGGCTTTCCTTCTCCTCAGCTGCCGAGGTGTCCCTCACCACTGTATTGTAGACCAGAGGGATAAAAACTAAAGACAGGAACGTTCCGAAGATCAAACCTCCGATCAATGTCAGGGCCAGCGGGATGCGGATCTCGAATCCTTCGTTGAAATCCAATACCATGGGCAAGAGGCCCAGAACTGTCGTGATGGTGGTCATCAGGATTGGACGCCACCTCACCCGGGCAGCGGTTTTAATCGCCTCCAACTTGTGCATTCCTTGTTTCTGTAGCTGTCCGATGTAGTCCACCAGCACGATGGCGTTGTTGACGATGATGCCAGAGAGAATGATCAGGCCGATCAGCACGATCACGTTGATGGACATGCTGAACACCAGCCCGACGATCACCACGCCGATAATGCCGAGCGGGATGGTGAACATGATGATAAACGGTTTTATAAAGGATTCAAACTGGGAGGCCATGACCAGGTACACAAGAAACACGGCCAGTAAAATGGCGAAGAGCATCGAGGAAAAAGCCACATCCTGCTCCATGCTCTGTCCGGCAAGGTAGATCGTACATTCAGGCCCATAATTTATGGTAGCGGCCTCTGCCATAACTATTTCTTTGGCTTCATCCAGGGAGATGTTTGAGATATTCCCGGTAATGACCGCGGATTTTTGCTGGAGGATACGACGAATTTCCGCCGGGCCTTCCTTTATGCGGATATCCGCCAGCGCCTTCAGCGGCACCATCACGCCCAGACCATTTCGGATGTTGATCCGGCTGATCTTGTCTACCCGGTCGCGGGAATCCTCGGAAAGGCGGACCCGAATGTCGATTTCCCGGTCGCTTTCAATGAACCGAGTGGCGACTTCGCCCTCGATCTTGTTCCTGAGCTGAGATCCCACCGAGTTGATGGTCATGTCCTGTGAAGCCAGGACGGCTCGGTTGAAGATGATCTGGATTTCCGGATATCCTTCTTCCATGCTGGACTTCAGGTCAATGATTCCTTCCACTCCGTGGAGCTTCTCCATGAGTTCGTCGGAAACCCGTTTGATGACATCCATGTCGTTGCTCGAAACCACGACCTCAAGCGGTGCTTTGAAGGAGAAAAGGCGGGGCTTATAGACTTTGATTTTGGTGGTCGGAAACTTTTCCAGGTCGGTTCTCACCCGGTCCATGATCCGGTCTTCCTTTTTTCCCAGGATGCCCGGTTGCAGCCGGATGACGAATTCAGAGAGGTTTTCCCGCTCTTCCTGAAAGGAAATACCTGCTCGGGACCCTTTCCCGATCAGCTCGTAGATGCTGTCGATTTCGTCATATTCTTTTAGCGTCTCGGATATATCCGTGACGATGGCGGAGTTCTCTTTGAGAGAGGTTCCGGGCTTGAACTCGATGTTGATCAAGAATTCTCCCTGGGAAATGACCGGGATCAGTTCCTGGCCCATGAAACGAGTCATGAAGATAGAGATAGCAAAGAGTGCGAGTACACTGACAATAATGATTTTTCTGTGCTTAAAGGTGGTGTCCTGGGTTTTTTTATAAGTGAGATAGACCTGGTTGTACAGCTTATCCAGGGGCTTGAACAGAATTTTGAGCACTCTGGTCAGCCGTTCTTTTGGATTTTCACGACGCAGGATCGAATTGAGCATCGGGACGAGAGTTAGAGATACGACCAAAGAAGCCAGCAGAGAATAGGTCACTGTCAGGGCCATGTCCTTGAACAGCTGGCCGGCGATTCCCTCTATGAACACGATCGGGAAAAAAACCGCCACTGTGGTGAACGTGGAAGCAGTTACGGCTCCGGCCACTTCTGATGTTCCTTTGAGGGCAGAATCGTACAATCCCTCACCCTTTTCCCTGTAGCGCTGGATAGACTCCAGCACCACGATAGAGTTGTCCACAAGCATCCCGATCCCGAGTGCCAGTCCGCCAAGTGAAATGATATTCAAGGAGATATTGGAGGAGTACATCAGGAAGAATGTGATGATGACAGATATCGGTATGGCTGCCCCGATGATCAGGGTGCTGCGCATATTTTTTAAAAAATAGAGCAGGACCAGTATGGCCAGGATTCCGCCGATGATGGCGGTCTTCTTGACTTCCTGGATGGTGTTTTTGATGAATTTGGATTGGTTGGTGATGACCAGATACTCCATATTCCGGGGCTTCAGTATATTATTCTGGACCATTCTCAGCCTTTCGGTGACGGCATTGGCCACCGAGACAGTGTTGGCATCCGCTGCTCGGTAGATGGCCGCTTCAATGCATTCCCGGCCGTTGATGCGTGAGATGACTTTGCGTTCTTTATAACCGCGGAACACCTCTGCAACACTGCCCAGAGTGATCTGGACATCGCCCCGTCTTTCGATGATGATATCTTTGATCTC
>SOIA01000075.1 GCA_004378665.1 Candidatus Aminicenantota bacterium | reverse complement strand
TCGTCACCCATCTTGCGTCCCGGTTCCATTTCTTCGGGCCGGGGAGGCATCAACCCGCCGTCATGCCAGGTCAATTTCACAGGAGGCATCTTTCCACGGGCCGGGAATTCATAGGTGACGACCTCTGCGACAGGGTAGGAATCCTTGGTGAAACGGGTAGAACTGGCTTGAACAGTCTTCGGATACCCAAGTTTCAAGGCCCAGAAGGGCTGATCCATCAGATGGGCACCCATATCCCCTAATGCGCCTGTCCCGTAATCCCACCAGCCACGCCAGCGAAACGGCATGTACGCCGGATGATAAGGCCGAAACGGAGCCGGGCCGAGCCACAGATTCCAGTCCAAGGTTGACGGCACAGAAGGAATCTCTTCAGGCGCATCGATCCCCTGCGGCCAGATCGGCCGGTTCGTCCAGACATGAGCCTCGCGCACATCACCTATGGCACCATCCCAAATCCACTCGTTGATCAAACGCGCGCCTTCACCCGCATGCCCCTGATTTCCCATCTGGGACACGATTTTTGCTTTTTTCGCGGCTCTGGCGAGCATCCGGGCTTCTTTAATCGTGTGTGTCAGGGGCTTTTGGACGAACAGGTGCTTGCCCATCTTAATGGCTTTCATGGCTATAACAGCATGCGTGTGATCCGGAGTAGTGACCGTGATGGCATCGATATTTTTTTCCTTATCCAGCATGATGCGAAAATCCTGGTATTTCTTGGCCTTCTGGTACATCTCCACATGCTGGGGATCATTCCTGTCCGACTTCAGGAAGCTCGCAATGTGCAAAGTATCCACGTCGCACAGGGCGACAACATTCTCTGAACTGACACTCCTGGTGTCCCACGAACCCTGTCCGCCGACGCCCACACACCCGATATTCAGCGTATCACTGGGCGCCTTCACACCTGGCCCTCCCAGCACATGGCGGGGAACGATCATCAGCCCGGCGGCGGCCGTGGCCGTACTGCCGAGAAATTCCCGCCGCGTGATTTTTGATCCTTTCTGAGTTGTATTTTCCTTATTTTTGTTCATGATTCCTATCCTTTCATGCATAGATTTCTTTAACCGATTTTCTCACCCTTCTATTAATATATGCTCACAGAGAGAGTGTCAATATCTGATCAGTTCATGAGGGGGAAACGACTCCACCCGTGAAACATCCATGTTAGAGTCAACTGCATTATATGATTGATATTCCTACTCGAGCTTCACCTATTTCGTCTGCGACGAGCCCAGTTCAACCACCTTTGGCTCGAGTCCGAGCTCACTCAGGATCAGATAAACGGTGAATCCCACCACGAACGACATCAGTGTTTCCAACCCGTAATGAAAGCCGATTCCTGGAATCACGCCTAAAATCCCGACGGCAAACCCGATCGCCCAGGCAATATATCCTGCCCAGTTGATTCCCTGGCGCGGTCCCAGCCATTTTCCGCTTTTCAGATAATCCGCGGTCATGGCTCCGATGATCGGTCCGAATGACGCACCGATGATCAGGAAGAAGCCAACAAGATCCTGAGCCACGCCGGTCGCCGCCAGAACGGTCCCTACAGCACCCGCTCCCAGAGTCAACCCGATCCTCGGGAGCTTAGGAAACATGGTGGAAAAGGCATTCCCCGCCAAAAAGGCGCAGAATCCTGTCGGACAGATACAGGCGATAACAAACACCCAGAACATAATTAAGGCCACGATCCCTCCGACCGCGCTGATAGAACCGATGAAGACAGCAAAAACATCCAGGTTTGCAGTTCCCATTCCTCCGTCAACAGCGATTTGAGGATTTTTTCCCACGGCACCCGCGATGGTCAACAAAGCAAAAACTCCGGCCACCAATGCCGCCCCTGTGATACCAAAGAATCCTCCCAGGACCACATCTTTTCTATTCCGGTTGTTCATCGTGAAATCTGCGCCCGCTGCACCTGCCGTGGCAAAGAAACCTGCTGCGGCTTGCATCGCTGCAAAGGCACCTAAAGCCATGAGAGGAATGACGACCAAAGCACCTTCGGAAATCGATACAGACGAGCTAAAAGTGGACAGCCCCTCCATATTCGCAAAGCCCGCGATGACAATGATCAACAGCGGAAACAGGGGAATCCAGCTTGACAGCCAGCCCAACCATTTGATCCCTACGGCACCTACCAGGGCCAGCATGAAACCCCAGATGATACAAACGATCCAGAAAAAAGCAGAGTTGGGGCCTGCGTCTGAACCCACAGCAGACATGAAGAACGATGCCGCTGAAAAGGTGAACACCGCATGCCAGCCAATCTGCAAAAATCCCATAAGCAATCCCGGGATAAGAATCCCTCCTTTGGTTCCGAACGTCGAGGAACCCACCACATATAAAGGCATGCCTGTCTGCATTCCCAGCAGTCCCGGCACATAGAACAGCGCAAAACAGAATAAAGCTCCTAAAAACAATCCGACGATCCCGGCCCACAGGCTGCCGAACTGGAGCGCGCCGGCCATTCCC
>SOIA01000050.1 GCA_004378665.1 Candidatus Aminicenantota bacterium | reverse complement strand
ATTGTGCCGAAAGAGTTGCCACTTTCTTCTCATTCGCAGTACAATTCTGGTTGAAGGCTTGTCAAGGAGGTCACGATGAAAGTTAGAGAGATGCTCCAGAAAACCAGGTCTATCCGGATTCCTGAAGAGGGATACACGGTAGAGATGACCGTTGCCGAGGAACTTCTGAATTCTGTTGAGCCCGGTGCCACCATCCAGCATACCGACAAATCTGCCATGAAGTCCGGTGCAGGGATTTTCTACGTGGCTGTTACGGACGAAGATCTAAAAAAATCACTCGTGAACCAGGGAATAAAACTTCCTTCAGGTGAAGAGTGGGTCTTTTTTGACATTGACAAGAATAAGTGCTGCTGGTTGCTGAGCGCGAAGCCTTACTTTCTTTATGCAGCATTATCTTATGTTCTGGAAAATTTATCGGAAAATGATGTCTCGGATCTCGGGACATGGACCCGGGAAATGAGCTTCGCGATCGAGAGATCCACGTTCGATATTTTTTTAACGCAATACGCCCGTCTCATCCGGGATTTTAACCGCGAACGGTATATCCGGGAATACGCGCGGCTGGGTTTCACTCATATCGAGGTGAATGCCTTATCCACGCCAGCGCCAAAAGAAGCGGGCATTCAAGGGGAATTTTATCCTGACTTCTATACGTACTGTCCAGCTCTTGACCAGTTCGTTTCCAGCCGGTTGAATCACGGTATTTATCCTCAGGAATATCTCAATGCCAACCTGAAACTTTTGAAGGAAAACGCGCAGCTTGCTGTGAAATACGGCCTGGTCCCCGGTCTTCTTTGTTTCGAGCCTCGCTCAGTGCCTGAGACTCTGTTTAAAAGGTATCCGACTCTGCGGGGAGCGCGGGTCGACCACCCTTTCCGCAGTTTTAAGCCCCGTTTCAATCTGTCCATCGCGCATCCGGTCGTTCAGAAACATTACACCGAGCTCCTGACAAAGCTGCTGATAGAAGTTCCTGATCTCGAGTTCTTGAGTATTTGGAGCAATGACAGCGGAGCCGGGTTCGAGCATACAAAATCCCTGTATGTGGGAAGAAACGGTGGGGCGTACTTGATCCGGGAGTGGAAGGACGATGCGGAAATCGCGAATGCCGCAGCCTCAAACATTATTGATTTTTTCACGCTCCTCCGGGACACAGCCTCCAGGATCAACCCGCGGTTTCGAGTGATGACGCGCCTGGAGTCCTTTTACGGAGAGCATGAATACCTCTGGCCTCAGATCGAGGATCGGATCGACGTGGAAGCGAACTCCCTCCTGGCAAGAGGATGGGAAAGCAATTACACGCATCCGCAGTATCCGGATGTGAATGTCTCGGGCTCAGGATACCACAACACTCTCTCGGATAAGGAGAAGGAACCTTTGGATGAGCTTGACTCCCGAGGCAGCCACTGTTTCTTCTACCACTCTTTTGGACCGCACATGAACCACGAGCCGCTTTTGGGGATTCCATTCCCCTGGTTGACTCATCAGAAACTCCGTGCTTCCCGTAAAATCAATGCCCGGACTCTGGCCCATTTGGGAGGTATCCAGCCGCCTGACAAGGTTCCTTTTGCCGTGAATCAAGAAATCTTCCGGGAATTCCAGTTTAATCCTGAACTGGATATTGATAAGACCGTGCAAAGCATAGCCGAACGATACACCGGTAAAGATCATGCAGAAGATCTTGTGAAGGTCTGGCATTCTACGGAGCAGGCGATTCGTGGTTTTATGCCCCTTCCTCTTTATTCGCACTATGGCCTGGTCTGGCAGAGGCTGCTGGTGCGTCCGCTCGTTCCTCATATCGACCGGATTCCTGAAAAGGAACGCGCTTACTATGAGAAATTCATGTGCACATCCATCCATAATCCCAACCGGGTCGACCTGGCCAGGGATGTCCTTTTCGAGCTGATCACAAAAGACTATGCCCGGAAGGTATTCATGAGGATAGATGATCATGTCTGGGAGCCGCTGGAAGAGGCGATTGAATTGCTCAAAGAAAAAATGGAACTTCCGGCTCAGGTCGATCGGAACCATGACTTCAGGGTATTTGAAGACCAGTATTTCAGGATAAAAGCTCTTCGCTGTCTTTATGAGACTTTGCGCCACACAGCTGTATGGATATATGCTGTGCACGAGTATCTGGATGCAGCGGACCATTCGAAAAAAGCCGACTGCCGGAAACTTCTTGACGAGATGATCGAGAGAGAGATTCAGAACTGCCGCGAGTTTATCCGGCTGTGGAAGGAAGCACCCCTGGAATGGATGATCATCTCCGGGGCAGGGGAGACACCGTTCATTCATGGAGAGAACTTCCCCGTACTCCTGAAGAAAAAGATCGCGTTGATGGAAAAGCACAGAGATGACGAACCCTATATCGATCCCGATTACATGTTCCGCATCCCCAACAATCCCTATGAATAGAGGGGTCGCGTCTCAACATTTGACATTTCTCATAAATGAACCAACCAGGATCTATGGAATAA
>SOIA01000306.1 GCA_004378665.1 Candidatus Aminicenantota bacterium | reverse complement strand
CCTCTTTTTGAAGCCAGCCGGAAAAAAGACCCGGCCGCAATCCTCCAGGTCAACCATCCAAGAGCCGGCACGCTCGGGTATTTCAACAACTATCAACTCGACCTGGAATCGGCGGCCTCTGTCCTGGAGAATTTCGACATGGGTTTCGATGTCCTCGAGATCATCAACGGTCCCTATTTCTACTCCTCCAATTTCACGGCTATCGAGGATTGGCTTCATCTTCTCAGCCGGGGCTATTACTATCCGCTCGTTGCCTCATCGGATTCGCATGGAATAGATAGAGGAGAGCCCGGCTATGCCCGCACTTATGTCCTTTATCAGGGAGAAGAGACCGACAACCTGGACTCGGATGCCCTCTCCCGCGCCATACTGAAAGGGCAGTCCTTTGCCAGCAACGGCCCCATAGTCGAGTTCAGGGTCAACGGCAAATACACATCAGGCGATACGTTCACCTCAAAAACCGGAGAGGTCAATGTCTCTGTGAAAGTACTGAGCGCTCCCTGGATCGCTGTGGATGAGGTGCGCCTGATCGTGAACGGAGAAAGACAGATCATTTTTCCGGTTAAAACCCCAAAAGAGATCATCCAAAAATTCTCACAGCCTTCCTTGAGATGGACTCTCACGGAAGACTCCTACATCATCGTTGAGGTTCTGGGAAAGGAGTCTCTCTATCCTGTGCTCCAGCGGTCATCCTGGAGCGGTTTTTCGACAAACGCCACTCTCCCTTACGCGCTGACGAACCCCGTCTTTGTCGATGTCGACGGCAACGGCAAGTTTGATCCGCCTCTCTCTGAAAAGATCAAGCCTGTCTCTGATAAGGATGCGCACAAAGAAATAATAAGCCGGTAGTGGTAAGAGAAAATTGAAATCCGACTGAATGAAAAGCATTCCTGATACTCAAGTTCCGCCCCCTGTAAGAACTCGCAGGACAATCTCTAGAACCAGGACAATTGTCTTTATTCTCGAAATTGGACTCATTCTCGCTCTTCTTATTGTCTGGTTGAGCTCCGAGTCCATCCGGCAAAGCAAAAGTCTATGGATTCTCTTTTTTTACAATTTTCCTTCGCAATTCTTGATAGCGATAGTTCCTCATGAGCCAGTTTTTCTCTACTTCAGCAAATTTTATTCACCTTTGAGCGTGACATTTGTTGCCATAGTCGGCACATCACTTGCAGAGGTCCTCAACTATTCTGTCTTCAAATACGTGGGAGATCTCAAACCTGTTAAAAACGTACACTACAGCAAAACGGTTAATAAATTAATCATACTCTTCCATAAAGCTCCCTTCGCTACTCTCCTTGTCGCAGGATTCACTCCTGTGCCTTTTTATCCTTTCCGTTTTTTAGTCGTTCTCGCTCGCTATCCTCTGCTGAAGTATATTCTCGCTATCTTTCTCTCCAGAACTCCTCGCTTTTATCTTCTTGCACTCTTCGGCCACACGTTTAAAATTCCAGATTATTTATTGCCTGTAATTTTTATCCTACTCACCATACCCTTTAGCTATCCCATGATTAGAAGCTTTTTAAAAAGCAAAAGAGATAAAAACGATGGCTCTTAAAGCTTTGGTCACCGGGGGCACTGGTTTTATCGGGAGCCACCTCGTTCAAACACTGGTTTCTAAGAACTGGCGTGTCACCTGTCTCATCCGACCGACAAGCCGGACAGGCAGCTTGAAAAAACTTCCTGTTCGACTCGTCGTCCACGAAACAGATGACGCGGAGAACCTGGGAAAAGCTGTTGAGGAACAAGATTATATCTTTCATCTGGCCGCACGGATCCGGTCCGCCAGCCCCCGTGTCTACGATCTCGCCAACCATCAACTGACAAGGGATCTCGTCCGGGCCTGTATCGAGAGAAACCCACGCATCAAGCGTTTCGTTTATGTCTCCTCGATTGCCGCAGCCGGTCCTTCTCTGCCCGGCCAGTACTCGGAAGAGAGCCAGGAGCCCTCGCCCACATCAGAGTACGGACGGACCAAGCTCAAGGGCGAAGCCGCTGTCCGCGAAGCATGGCATCTCATCCCGGCGACCATCATCCGCCCCCCCAATGTCTACGGACCCAGGCAACAGGAAACCAGGCTTCTGATTCAATTGATCAGCAAAAGAATCGTTCCTCTCCTGAAGGAGAGAGGAGAAGCCACCAGCCTCATCTACATCAAGGACCTCATCGAAGGGATACTCCAGGCCGCTTTTTCACCAAAAACCAATAACCAGATCTATTACCTTACAGACGGAAAGGGGTATTCCTGGAGAACATTGATTCTCACTATGAAAAGGCAGGTCCTTGGACAAGCTCTTTTCTTCCCTCTTCCCGAGAGCATCATCTATGCCCTGGCCTGGTTGACTGACATGATCAAGGCCACGCATATCGCAAGACCCTATTTCGGGCGAAGGATCTGGCGGGCAATGACACAAACTCTCTGGCTCTTCTCCTCGTCCAAGGCAGAGAAAGACTTTGGTTTCCGCGCCAAATACGGACTGGA
>SOIA01000379.1 GCA_004378665.1 Candidatus Aminicenantota bacterium | reverse complement strand
CCTCAGACTGCGATCATCTCCATCATGCATGCCAACAATGAGATCGGGACCATCCAACCCATCGAAGAGATCAGTCGAATCGCAAAAGAGAAAGGGATTCTTATTCATACCGACGCGGTCCAGTCCTTCAGCAAAATCGATGTGAATGTCAACAAGCTGGGCGTAGATCTTCTCTCGATCTCGGGCCATAAGATCTATGGGCCCAAGGGCGTGGGTGCACTGTACATCCGGAAAGGAACCCACATAATGCCGCTGATTTACGGCGGACACCAGGAACGGGAGATGAGGGCCGGGACTGAGAACACAGCCGGCATCATCGGGCTTGGAGAAGCTGTACGGGTCATAAAAGAGAGAGGAGATAGGGATAAAAAACGAATCGAAAAACTGGCAGAGAAGCTGAAAAAAGGAATAGAGGACAATGTCCCAAAGGTTAAATTCAACGGTCACGAGAAGGAACGGATAAAGGGAACCTTGAATTTCGCTTTCTACGGACTCGAAGCAGAAGCCATCCTCCTGGCGCTGGCCACCAAAGGGATATATGTCTCGACAGGTTCAGCCTGCAGTGAAGGAGCGGAGGACGTCTCTCATGTTCTTGACGCTATCGGACTCAAACCCGAGGTCGCCCGTTCCTGTATCAGATTCTCACTAGGACGGTTCAACTCCAAGGAAGATATCGACCTCGTCTTGAAGGAACTCCCAGATATTGTCGCAAAATTCAGAGAAATTTCCGCACTCGATATCGATGAAGAGGATTAAAGAGTTCTGGAATTGATCCGTCATTCATCCTGATCTTCTATCCCCCACTCTCCTAGTCTGATCAGCAAAAATCACTGGTCTTTCTCTAGATCATTATTTCTGGATTTGGGAAAGATAGATTCGTCTGGCTTCCAAGAAAAACTTCTGGTAGGATTCAGTTTTAAAATCCGGGTAGGTCCAGCTTAATGTCCTCACATCATTCTTGCCGAATAAAAACTCCAAATGAGCATAGATCCCGTTCTGGAGGGGAATCCGATGGGCAAAATCCTTGGCCGTAGCCATGATCAATGCCGAAGCACTCATGTAGCCAGGGTCCAAATTGACAATTCTCTGGCTGGCTTCAAATTCCTCCTTGATCTCTTCCTCGAGCGCGTTGGTCCGGATCTTGATTTCGCTCAGGTCTTCCGGAGATATAAGATTGCCGAAGCTTAAAAACTTCCTTTCGAGATTCTTGCCCATCTGCTTTTCATAATAATCCGTGAAAACAAACTCGAACACGGGGCTGTCCAGATCCAGTGTCCCGTAGAGTTCGACAAGACGCTCTTCTACCTTCCTGAAAACGTCCTTCTTCGAAGCGATGATCCCACAGATGAGCTTGACTTCCGAAAAAGGCGCTGCCTCAGCCATAACTCCCTTTATTCGGCTCAGTCTTGATACTTAAAGGAAACCTTTACTTTGGTCCTGTAGGCAGTGACCTTTCCATCTTCAACTTTCATATCGAACTCCACTGCCTCCGCAATTCTCAAATCTTTCAGGGTTTTTCTGGCTGTGTCGACAGCGTTTCTCGCAGCTTCTTCCCAGGAATTGGGACTGGTTCCTATAAGTTCTATGACTTTGTATGTGCTTTCCATGATATCCCTCCTTGAAAAATATTTTTATTTGATTGATAGGCGGAAAAAACTTTAAAACGTTCTACTGCATTTGTCAACCCAAATGCTGCAATTTCATCCCGACTCATTATTCATATCCCCCAAAACAAGAATCAATTGAGATAAGCTGAGGGAGTGCTTGTGCATAAAAATAAATCTAAACTGTTACGTCGCGTGTGTCTTAAAAATAACGAGTCCCCATCGCGGTTTTCTTTTCTGGAATATTCGGAACAATCTTTTCATCAGAAGCCCTCAGCTCATCACAACCCTCTATGACAGATGAGAGGTCCGGCACCCTCTCCTCTGCCGTCTCCCTTCTCTCCACGGTAATCCGTGATGACGACAAAATCCTTAAAAGCCTTTTCTTCTTCGAAAGTTTGGGCCTCTGTCCCAAGAATAAATCCTTTCTCTTTCCAGGATACAATCTCTTCAATCCGCGGTTGAAATAATGAAAATAATCCACGCAAATAGTGCTTTGAGAAGAGCAGCCCGTTAAATCTCATTCTTTTTGCCCTTTTCATATGCCTCCTGAGGGACATAAGCAGCTGGAAGATTGTTTTATGATTATAGAAAGGAATGAAATTATCCGTGGGCGAGAAAATGTAGGGGATGATAAGGCATGTCTGAATTTCTCTCACATGAGTCAAAATCTCGGCACAGAAGGATATGATGCGGATATTATCCAGATTCAGTCCAGAGCCAGTCAATTTCGCTGCGAGTCTTTGAGCTATATCTTTGCGCAATGATGAGTCTTTTTTGACTTCTGAGATAGAATCTTCTTTGGCCTCAATCCAGAGGGTTTTGCCTTTTTCATTGATGAGTCGGATCACCCGGGGATGTCGAATCAGTTCATCGAGT
>SOIA01000032.1 GCA_004378665.1 Candidatus Aminicenantota bacterium | reverse complement strand
GGATTCCTGATCGGACACAAGAGAGGTCACAGGTTATTCGTGGAAAAAATTCTTCCCTCTATGAAAGGTTTTTTTCCGTCACTCAAGAAGTATCAAGAAATTGACGAGCTCTACGAGGGACAGCTCCTGGGATTTTTCTCATTCAGACCGGATGAGAAAAAAATTAATAAGCTCCTGGCACCTCATGCTTACGGCAAACTTTTCCTGGAGATCAACCCGAATCCGCAGAAAAGATTGATCATCAAGTCTTACGTCGTCGACTATAAAAAAGAATTTTTTCTCAGTCCGATCAAGCTTAAAAACATCCGATAAAAAAGCGGGCATGATGGAGAATTTCCTGAATAACGTCCAGCAGAAATTCCTCCTCGGCCTTGCTCGGGAAGCCATCCAGCACTATTTAACGACAGGAAAGACACTCCAGAGGAAAACAAAAGATCCACAGCTTTTGGAAAAACGGGGCGCCTTCGTGACTCTTAAAGTGAGCGACCAACTCCGTGGCTGCATCGGATTCCCCCTGCCGTATAAACCCCTGTGGGAGACCATCAGAGATGCGGCTATCTCTGCTGCGACTCAGGACTACCGTTTTCAGACTCTGACCCTCGAGGAATTGCCCGAAACAAAGGTCGAAATATCCGTTCTCACTCTTCCCAAGCCCGTCAAAGATGTCAAAGAGATCGAAGTGGGCAAGCACGGGATCATCGTCTCAAAAGGGCCCTGCAAGGGCCTCCTTCTTCCTCAGGTCCCTTTAGAGTGTGATTGGGATTTAGAGACCTACCTCTCTCATGGCTGCTTAAAGGCGGGCCTGGCTGAGGACGAGTGGAAAAAGGGAGTGGATATCGAGATATTTTCTGCTCAGGTCTTTTCAGAGTAAGTGACACCACTTCTCAAATTCTGACAATGCAAATCCAACAGAAACTGGTATAAGCATTGCCATCGAGAAGAAAAATCATACTGTCTCCGACTTCCCCGGTATCTTCCGGATAAGGTCGAAGTCTTCGATCAGAAATACTAAATTCTGAGTCTCAGTTCCTTTTATTTCTGTTTTTGGAATTTTTTCTTTTTGAGCATTTCTTCCGCGTCTTTCTTGCAGTCGTTGACTCCGGATACCCATCGTTCATCGGGTTCCATGCTGAGAATGAAATCCAACTCTGCTCTTGATTTTTCGACCTCTTTTTTGGCAAGGTAGGTCTCGGCCAGATAATATCTTGTCAAAGGATCGTTCGGGCCGAACTCCAAGGACTTCTGAAGATGCACGAGAGATTTCTTCTTGCTGCCTCCGGCAATTCCCGGCACCTTGAAAAAAACACGGCCTAAAACTCTGTCCGGTCCTCCTTCCTCATAGGAATGTTCCAGCTCGATGACTTTGTTCATTGCCTTTTTGATGTCATTCACCAAAAACAGGCTTTTCATTACACCCCTCGCTTCTCCATAGACGCCGTAATTGACGCCGAGCCAATAGTATCCATCCGGCTTTTCCGGCTCCAACTCCACAGCCTTCTTGGCGTATTCAATCGCTTGCTTAAAAATTTCCTTTTTTTCCTTTTTGCTCTCTGTATTGTCGCCGACATAATAGAGTATCCTGGAAAGCTTCCAGTAGGCCTCATAGTTATCCTCTGCGACCTCGAAAGCCTTCAGGTACAGGTCCCGCGCCTTTTCCGCTGTGGCCATATCCTTCATTTCGAGATACAGTTCATCCGCTTGAGCGATCAGCTCATCCGCCTCCTGGGAAAACAAGGACAAAGAAAAACTCATAAAAATAATAAGCAGAAAAATTGTTTTCACTTTCATCTTCATCTCCTTTTTGTCGATATTTATAACACAAATTTCAAACCAAGGACAATCAGAAAGTGAACTAACCGTAAAACCGGTCAGCCTTCTCATCCAGCTCGATCATCAAACGTTCGATCCTCTGACGCTCTTTCTCCAGCTCATCACCCTTGAGAGCGGGATCAACGTTTATCGGCGGGCCGTATATCGCGATAACTCTGGAAAAGGGATAAAAAATCAAAAATTTATCCCAGCTTTTCACAAACTTTTTCCTGGAAGACGAAAACGTAAACGGCATAAGGACGGCACCGGTCTCCTGGGCGAGCTTGATTCCGCCGAGCTTCATCTTTCGATTCGGACCTTTCGGTCCGTCAGCGACGATCACCACTTCTCCCCCCTTTTTCAGCTCGTTTTTCATCCTGTTCCAGGCTTTAATGATCGCATGCGAGCCTGAACCCCTGATATTTTTATATCCCCATCTGGAAGTGATCTGGGCAGCGATCTCTCCATCTTCACTCGGGCTGATCAGCGGCATGATTCCTCTCTTCCGAAAAAAATAAGGGCCGAAAAAAATCCGGCCGTGCCAGATCAGAAAAACCACACCTCTTCCTTCATCTCTCAATTCTCGGTAACCTTCTTCACCGATAATTTTTATCCTGGCAGACTTTGCCCAGAGCCAGAGAACGAACATGCCCAGGATACCTGTTATACTCAAACGCAATCTGC
>SOIA01000188.1 GCA_004378665.1 Candidatus Aminicenantota bacterium | reverse complement strand
TAACCAGATTGCCTGACTTCCAAAGAAATTGTCACAGAAATAGGGATGCTTACCCCTGAATGAGGTCAGGCCGTAAGGCCAAAAAATCGGGGTCAGGCCTTATCTGGCTATCAGGATTCAGAGCTAAATTCCAGTTTCCTGACATCGATTCTAACAAGGCCTGACTCCAAACTGGCCATAAGGTTTAATCCCCACTGTCTCATCTGCGTCCGCTCCCCATATAATCATTGGCTGAGCTGCGCCTCAGCGGCCCAGTTTCATTTGACAAAAACCCTCGGATAACCTAGTATTACCTTACTTCTTTTTGTGTTATAAATATTTATTTTAAAAAAAGATGCCTTATTTTCTCTGTCGATTGGCCGCTGAAGACGGGAGAGTTCTCACACAGTCTCTCCTTGCGCCTTCTCATGCTGAGTGCCGGAAACATTTTGAGGAGAAGGGATACTGCATCCTATCCGTCAAACTGGACTGGAAAAAAATCAGAGTTCCCGCATTCCCTTTTGAGAAGAAGATCAAAGACAAGGATTTCATCATGTTCAATCAAGAACTCGTGGCGATGATCAAGGCCGGGTATCCAATCCTCAAATGCATTGAAGCTATTTCCAGGCGTGTGAAGGACATTCATTTCAAAGAATTGTTGATGAAGATCGAGAAGGAAATCCGGGACGGGAAATCGCTTTCTGAGGCGTTCGTTCCCTATGAGAAGTATTTTTCAAAGGTTTATATCGCTTCTCTCATGGCAGGAGAAAAAAGCGGCAATTTAGATGGCACGATTACCCGTTACATCGATTATGCCAGGATTATTGCCCAGACGAAATCCAGGATAAAATCCGCATTGACTTATCCGACTCTTCTTCTTCTCTTTTCTTCTGTTCTCCTTGTGATCCTGCTCAATTTTATCCTGCCTAGTTTTTCTGAGTTCTACGCAGGTTTCGGATCCACTCTTCCAGGGATCACCCGGACGCTTATGGCGATTTCCAATACCATGCGGGCCAATTTTCTTTTTATCATCGCTTTCGCACTATTGCTTTTCATCGCCTTTGTTCAGATGAAGAGGTACGAGAAAACTCAAGTGATCATCGATAGGATCAAGCTGAAAATTCCCTTCGGAGGTCCCATCTGGTTAGAGTCAGGAGTATCCCTTGTCTGCCGGACCCTGGGCCTTCTTCTGGAGGCCGGAATCACGCTCCTTCATGCCGTCGGCATCGCAAACAAAGCTGTTCCGAACAGATTTCTTATAAAACGGATGGAGAACCTGCCGGAGTACATTCAACAAGGTGAAAATTTATCCGAGTCCCTGTCTAAGGCGGACTTTTTCCCTCCGCTCTCTCTCGATATGATCCGGATAGGAGAAACATCGGCAAACCTGGAAGGGATGTTGAGCGATGTGGCTGAATTCTATGAAGAGAGGATACAGAGGAAGATCGATACTCTTATTTCTCTGATCGAGCCAATCATCATTATTTTTATGGGATTGATAATTGCCGGGATGCTGCTCTCCGTTTATCTTCCGATTTTCAATATTATAAGAGTGGTTCAATAATGAAAAAAACAAACAAAGATTCTCCAAAAATCAATATTTCGGAGGAAGAAAAAACCAAACAACTCGCGAAACGGTATAATGTCCCGTACATTGATCTTTCCTCCAGCCCAATAGACCGGGAGCTTGTTCAGTCTTTTCCAGCGGACTTTCTCCACAGGTCGAATTTTATTCCTTTTGAGAAAAATGAAAACACCGTCAAGATCGCCATAGCTGATCCTTCTGATATTGCGACTATAGATGCCATAGAATCTCACTTGGGAATGGAGGTTGAAGTTTATGCGACGATCAAAAGAGCCATCCATGAGGCTTTGCGCAAAAGCGAGACAGCCCAGCAGGTCCTCAGAGACGCCACAGAGGGATTCATCATGCAGGTGGTCGAGAAGGAAAGCGGGGAAGAGGAAGAGATCATCTCTGTGGAAACGCTGGCCGATAAGGATGGCTCCATCATTAAGCTGGTGAACTCAGTGATTTTCACAGCCGTTCAGAAAAGAGCCAGCGATATCCATCTCGAATCGAGGGAAGAAGGAATGATCGTCAAATACCGTGTCGATGGCGTTTTGAGCGAGGCCATGGAGCCGGTTGATAAGAAATTCCAATCCTCCATCATTTCCAGGATCAAGGTCATGTCTGACCTGGACATCGCAGAACGAAGGGTGCCGCAGGATGGAAGATTCAGGTTGAAGATCAAAGACAAAACCATCGATTTTCGGATCTCCATCATGCCCAGCATCTACGGTGAGAATGCGGTCATCCGGATTCTCGACAAGGAGATGATCACCGAAGCCATATCCGAACTCAGGCTGGATCTTCTCGGTTTTTCCGATGAGGTCCTCGAAAATTTCAACAGGTACATCACCCAACCGTACGGGATGGTACTCGTGACCGGCCCGACGGGAAGCGGGAAAACGACCACTCTGTACGCGGCCCTGACGGAAATTTTATCCATCGAAGATAAAATCATCACGATTGAAGACCCTGTTGAATATCAAATTGAAGGAATCACACAGATTCCCGTGAACGAAAAAAAAGGGCTCACCTTTGCCCGAGGTCTGAGGTCAATATTGAGGCATGATCCGGATAAGATAATGGTCGGAGAGATCAGGGACCCGGAGACTGCCCAGATCGCCATTCAGTCTGCCTTGACTGGGCACCTTGTTTTCACCACAGTCCATGCCAATAATGTCTTCGATGTCGTCGGGCGCTTCCTCCATATGAAAGTTGATCCTTACAGCTTCATATCGGCCTTGAACTGCATACTGGCTCAGAGACTTGTCAGGGTTCTGTGTTCAAAGTGCAAGGCTCCTGTTAAATATAACTCCAAGAAGCTGGTTGAATCCGGGCTCAATCCCCAGAAATACAGGGGAAGAGTGTTCTATGAAGCCAGAGGATGTTCAGAATGTTACGACACCGGCTACAAAGGACGGACAGCTATTGCCGAGCTCCTCCAGCTTTCCGATGAAATTCGAGAGATGATCCTGGCAAGGAAACCTCTTTCTGAAGTGAAAAAGAGAGCGAAAGACGAAAAGATGGTATTCCTGAGAGAAGTGGGAATGGATAAAGTGTTGGAAGGGATAACCAGCCTCAAAGAGCTGAACAAAGTGACTTTTGTCGAGTGAGAAGATGGCCCTTTTTGTCGAAAAGATCAAAAATTATTTCGTAAAACAGCCGCTTCCTCACGCGGCCTTTCATCTGACTTCCCGCTACATCAGCGGGATTCGTGTTTCCCCCAAAGATAAACGGGTCACGAATCATTTTATTCTTCCTATTGAAAAGGGACTGATTCGGCCTTCGTTCGAGAAGAAAAACATTCAAAATCCTCCTTTGCTGGAGAAAAAAATCAAGAAGGAACTGGGGAAACTCCATCTGCATGACCATAAAGTGGCGTGTCTTTTGCCAGAATTATCCCTTAGAGCGTTTGTGTTTTCTTTCGACTCACTTCCTTCGTCTCGCCCGGAGAGAGAGCAAATCATTCGTTTCCGCATAAAAAAGCAGATTCCTTTACTTCCCGAAGATGCCAGGTTTTCTTTTGACGTCATCAAGTCCAATGATTCGATCAAGATTTTTGTTACGGTCGCCCGGGTTTTGGTCATTCGGGAGTATGAAAAACTCTTCAGTAAACTCAACCTGAAAATCAGGACGGTGGGAGTTCCCACCTTGGGCTTGCATTCTTTGCTGAACACTGAAAAGGAGAAGGCTTCACTCCTCATAAATATCGAAGAAGACTCGATTTCTCTGGCGGCCATCGTAGATTCTGAGATCGCCCTCTACCGCATGAAAGCCATTCTCTCTATCGGTCAGGATGAAACATCCGAGGTCCGAAGGATCGAGAGTATCGTCAAGGAAGCGGAAAATACCGTGAATTTTGTCGAAGATAGAGAGAAGAGAAAAATCCAGTCTTTCTGGGTTCGTGTAGGCCTGTCCAAAGAAGAGGGAATATTGTCTCATTTAAGAGAGAGATCATCTCTTCCTGTCGCAGGAATTGAATCTTGCTTGACGGCAAAGCTTGGCTCGAGAGAAAAAAGGATCTTGTCTCCTTTGATCGGACAGATTCGATGATAAACTCAAGACATTTGAACGTGAATTTAGCGAGCCACCGGTTACGCAACAGGAAATTTTTTTTCTTGGTGTTTTCAGTCCTCGTGGTGTTACTCCTGCTCACGTCCTTTTTTGCAGGAAAGATCTTTATTCGATACAGGTCTGAGGCTCAACACGCAAAAGCTTCGATCAGAGAGACCGAAAGACTGATCAAAGATACTCAGAGGGATGAGAAGGGGCTCACTTTAAGAATCAACGAGGCGGTCAAAAGAGACAAAAGCCGTGTCGATTTGGTGAACAGTATTATTCTCAAGAAAAGTTTTTCCTGGATTGAGTTTTTTGCGGATTTGGAGAAGTCTCTTCCCGACTCCTCTTATATAGTTTCACTTGCGCCATCACTCTCAGATGATTCGAAACTGCGCCTGAGGTTAAAAGTGGCCTGCCTCAGCGTGAACGACCTGCTCAAGCTGATCGATAATCTTGTCGCTCTGGAATTCAGCAATATTCGAATAGAGGGCGAAACCCAGAACGACAGGGGATTACTGATCTCGGAGATTTCCGTAAGCTATGAGAGAACTATTTAACTTATTAGAAGAAAACGAGAAAAAAGGGCTCCGTGTTTTGGGCGTTTTGCTCGTGGTGTCTGTGCTCTTCCTCCTTTTAGTGTCTTTCCCTCAGAAGAAGAGCTCTATCAGGGCTCTTCTCCGACTTGAGAGCAAACAGAGCGAACACCAGAATTTCAACAGAATGACTCAGGAAAAGGAAAAGGAATGGCGTCTCTGGGAGGGGGCATATCGCGATATAGACGAGCTGAGGAAGAGCCATTTTTACAGCGGCAAGGATGCAGTGAAACAAATGAGGCTTGATATCCAGCGCATCTTGAGTCAAGCTCGGATCCCCTCTTCCCAAAAAAAATACAGCTATGCTGAATTCAGAAAAGAAAAAATTAGCAAGATGAGTATGAGCTTCAACGTGAGAGGAACATACCAATCGTTGAAAGAATTCATCCAATCGGTCGAAGAATTCCCGAAATTTTTAATCGTGGAGAAGATAGATTTCTTAGACATCGCTGCTGCGGGCGGTGTGCTCGAATTAAAAATCGTCCTGGCAGGCTATTATGAGATTTAATCAAAAGAAGGCGTCTGTTTTCATATGTTTCATGAGTCTCGCCCTCGCTCTCTGGGCAGGACAGGAAAAATCCCAAAAGAAAGAAGCGGCAGAGGAGAGGGGAAGCCTTATCAGGAAAGAATTGTTGATGAAGACGAAACAGAAGCTGAGTCCACCTCGGAGAAACATCTTTAGTCTCCGGAGGGGAGGGGGAGAGGAGGCAAGAATCGTGCCGGTGAGTCCTCGACCGAACCCGCAGGATACCCCAGAAGCCACTGAGGAAGAATCTTCTGAGGTTCTATTGAATATTCGATACATCGGACATATCAGATCCGACGGGCATATTGTGGCTTTGATAATTTTTGAAGACGCTGCCTTTGCAGTCGAAAAAGGAGAAATCATCAGCGAAGGGATTCAGGTCGGAACAATTCATCCCACATTCATAGAGATTATCGGTCCGGATTCTGTGAAGAGAAAATATGCTTTAGAAGGAGAAAGAGAGTGAGGAAGATAACGATTTTAATAATAGTGGCGTTGGCCCTCTGGGGATGCGCGACTTTCAACCGAAGCTACGATCTCGGGAATAAAGCCTCAATCAACAGGGATTGGGATGAAGCGATTCGGTATTATGAACAAGCCCTCCTTCAAGATCCTAAGGAACATGTCTACACGCTGGTTTTGCTTCGGGCAAAACTCGCCGCGAGTTATGAGCATCTCAATAAAGCGAGAGAGCATGCCTCCTACGAAAGAAAGGAAGAAGCCCTCGCCGAGTATGAAAAAGCTCTGTCCTACGGCCAGTTGGGCCAGGATGTGGTTGAGGAAGCGCGAAGGCTTGCAGAGGGTGAGGTCAAACAGGAAAAGCCGGAGGAAATCAGGATAGAGTACCCGGTCAAGCTTAGAGTCGGCGACGAGAAGATTGTGTTGAGGTTTCCTGTAGAGGTCAGTCTTCGTTCCATATTTCAGGCTTTGGGAAAGCATGCCCGGATCAACATCATATTCGATGAGCAGTTCAGGGATATTCCTTTCTCCATCGACCTTGTGGATATGAGTTTCGAGCAGGCTTTCAATTCTCTCTGCCTGGCTTCCAAGAATTTTTACAGGATAATCGATGAAAGGACACTGATCGTTGCTCCCGACCTTCCCCAGAAAAGAGCCCAGTATGAACTGACGGCCATCAAGACTTTTTATCTCTCCAATGTCACTGTTGAAGACCTCCGTGCGGCGCTCCTGCAGATTCTCCGTACATCAACGAGGCAGCCGATTCTCATCGTGAATAAAAATTTAAACTCTATCACTATTCGGGAAGCGCCGGAAGTCCTGGAGTTAGCGGGAAAAATTATCCGGCTCTGGGATAAACCGAAAGGAGAGGTTGCCATTGACCTGGAAATCATGGAGGTCTCACGAGGAAGGCTCCAGGAGTTGGGAGTGATGCTGGAACAGGCTCTTGTCGGGTTGAGGTACATGGGTCCAGAGGGCTCAGAAGAGGGCTGGATGAACCTGCAAGATCTCGACTTCACAAATCCCGAACACTATGAAATCGCTCTTCCCGCTGCGGCTGTGAGCTTTTTGCAAGCAGATGGGGACACCAAGATCATATCCCAGCCGCGACTCCGTGGTCTGGACGGGGAAGAGATAACATACATGGTCGGGGATAAAGTGCCGATACCCAGGACGACTTTCACTCCTATCGCTGCCGGAGGAATCAGCCAGCAGCCTATCACCAGTTTCACCTACGAAGATGTGGGCATCGATGTCAAGATCACGCCCAGGATCCATTTTGAGAGAGAAGTCACGCTGGAGCTGGAAATAAAAGTCAAATCCATCGGTGGAGAGGGTTTTGCCGGTATTCCGATTATCGCCACCAGGGAAGTGACGAATGTGATCCGGCTAAGGGACGGCGAGACAAACCTTCTTGCCGGACTATTGAAGGATGAGGAAAGGATTATCAAAACCGGGATTATCGGGCTCATGAACATTCCGCTTCTGGGAGGCCTTTTTTCCAGAACGGAAAAGACCGTCCAGCAGACAGATGTGATCATGACCATCACTCCCCGCATAATCCGCACCCTCCCTGTGACCGAGGAAGACATGAAGCCTCTCTGGGTTGGGTTGGCGGGGATCACTCCCTCTAAAAGCAAAGCTGAGAGGATGCCTGAAGAAGTAATCCGTGAGCAGAGGATGAGAGCCAGGGCAGAGGCAGAAGCGACGGCGACAAGAGGGGGCCAGAACCTTGTGCAGTTGAGCCCGCCTAATTTTGAAGCTCGCCAAAATCGCGTCATCCGAATCAATGTGAACCTGAGGATTCAAGAGGAAGTCGGCAACCTGTCTCTAAGCATCAATTATGATCCTTCAGTCATCCGATTGAAAGAAGTCATACGGAGAGAATTTATCAACCGCCTTGGCGAGAACGTTCCTTTTTTTGAGCATATCGATAATTCCTCCGGAGTGTGCACCCTCGGATTTACAAGTCCCGAGATGGGAACAGGCTTGAGAGGAACCGGAACCTTGGCCGTGCTCGTTTTCGAGCCAGTGGACAAGGGAGAATGCACTATCACTGTCACTCAGATTTCAGCAAACAGCCCAACAGGTGAAAGCGTAGAGTTCACAGCTCGCCAGAGTCGGGTTATCGTGAGATGACAGGATCAGACTTCGAAATGAGACAGTATCAGAAAATCAATCCTCGTAAATGGGGTCAGGGCTTGACTTTGGGCATTCTAGGTAATATTCTTTTGCTTTTTTCTTTCATGACGTATGATTCAATGTCCCAGGTCAAGCCCTAACCCTAAGATGACACCCTCTATCCCTTCCTGGGTTTCTTGAACGGCGTCCACAGATGTTTTGAATAA
>SOIA01000142.1 GCA_004378665.1 Candidatus Aminicenantota bacterium | reverse complement strand
GCAGGAAGGATATCATAAGAAGCAGTCAAGCAGAGGAAGAGCAGATAAACCTCGAGGAAGTACCAGAGCACCTTCGCCATTTCATACGGGAATAGAGCCAGCACAGAAAAAAACACGGCCGCGGCAGGAAAATACTTAAACTGAAGATGGCCATCCGAGACTTGGTAGAGCATTTCACCTTTGACGATCCTTTTCCCGCTCTGGTAACAGACTCCAAAATCTGTCATATCCTTTTGTACGATAAAGATGTAGACGAGCAGAAGGAATAAAAAAACAAGGCCGATGATAACCAACTTTCTGGTTTTTTCAGACAGCCTCAATCTCAAAATCTCTCCTCCGGAATCTTGAATCCATTTAACGTACAGGATAACCTATTCATTGTCAACATGTTAAGAAAAGAGTCCTGTTCTTTGGTTCAGTAATTCAGACACATCTCTTTCAATGAGACTGAAGATAAAAGTGTCATTGCGGGCAAAGCCTGTCCCCTTCTAAATTGACAAGGCTCGGGCTTTCTGCTACAAATTATTCAAATGTTCAGATGGCTGGCTCAGAAAATATTCGGTACAAAAAACAAAAGAGACCTGAAAAGGCTTCAGCCCTATGCCTCTGCCATAAGTGAGCTTGAGCCTCAAATTCAGAGCCTCAGCGATGACCAGCTCCGCGCAAAAACAGCAGAGTTCAAAGAAAAACTCGAACAAGGGGCATCACTGGACGATATCCTGATTGAGGCCTTTGCCGTTGTCCGGGAAGCGGGGAAACGCACCATCAACATGCGTCACTTCGATGTCCAGCTCATGGGCGGTGTCGTCCTCCATCAGGGAAAAATCGCTGAAATGAAAACCGGGGAAGGGAAAACCCTGGTCGCCACTCTTTCCGCCTATTTGAACGCCCTTGGAGGCAAAGGAGTTCATATCGTCACCGTGAATGATTATCTGGCCAAACGAGATACGGAGTGGATGGGTCCCATCTACAACTTCCTCGGATTCGAGGTGGGAACAATCCAGCACGATATGGGAGAAGTCGAAAGACACAAGGCCTACCGCAAAGACATCACTTACGGCACGAACAACGAGTTCGGCTTCGATTACTTGCGGGATAACATGAAATTTCGTTTCTCCGACCTTGTCCAGAGAGAGCACAACTATGCGATCGTGGACGAGGTCGACAGTATCCTTATCGATGAAGCCCGGACGCCGCTCATCATATCCGGCCCGACAGAAGAATCGACTTCACTCTACTACAAGGTGGATAATCTTATCCGCCGCCTGGATAAAAAACACTACCAGGTGGATGAGAAGACCAGGACCACAACCCTGACCGAAGAGGGCGTCGCCGAATCTGAAAAATTCCTCAAGGTTTCCAATCTTTATGACCTGGAGCACATGGACCAGGTCCATCATATCAACCAATCCCTCAAGGCCCACCATCTGTTCAAAAAGGATGTGGACTACATGGTCAAGGAAGGGAAAGTGATCATCGTGGACGAATTCACGGGCCGTCTCATGCCGGGACGACGCTACAGCGACGGACTGCACCAGGCCCTGGAAGCCAAGGAAAAAGTGCGGATAGAGGATGAATATCAAACATTAGCATCGGTCACTTTCCAGAATTATTTCCGTATGTACGACAAGCTGGCGGGGATGACAGGAACAGCCGTCACTGAAGCCACTGAATTTCAATCCATATATAAGCTGGATGTGGTGGAAATCCCGACGAACAAACCCCTCTTCCGCTACGAATACCACGATGTGATATACCGAACTCGAAAAGAAAAATGGGATGCAGTCGTGGAGGAAATCACCGAAAGCAACAAAAAGGGACAGCCAGTCCTGGTCGGCACGATCTCTATCGAAAACTCGGAACACCTGAGTTCGCTCCTGAGAAAAAGGGGTATAAAGCATGTAATCTTGAACGCCAAATATCACGAGATGGAAGCCAATATCATTGCCCAGGCTGGACGAGTGGAATCCGTAACAATCGCCACCAACATGGCCGGCCGGGGCGTGGATATCCTGCTGGGAGGAAATCCAGAATTCTTGGCCACAGAACAGCTCAAGAAAAAGGGAATCGATCCCTCCAAAGCCTCTCAGGAAGAATGGGAACAAGCCCTGGCCGATGCGCAGGGCATCACACAGGTTGAGAATAAAAAAGTCATTGACCTGAACGGACTCCATATCATCGGCACGGAACGACACGAAGCCAGAAGAATCGATAATCAGCTTCGCGGAAGAGCAGGACGTCAGGGAGACCCGGGTTCTTCCCGATTCTACCTCTCTTTGGAAGATGACCTGATGCGCATATTCGGAAGCGACCGCATTTCAGGCATAATGGCGAGAATCGGGATGGCCGAGGGAGTCCCTATCGAACACGGTATGGTGAGCAAGGCTATCGAGAAGGCACAAAAGCAGGTGGAAGGCCATAACTTTTCCATCCGGAAACATCTCCTGGAATACGACGATGTGATGAACAAGCAGAGAGAATCCATCTACAAGCAAAG
>SOIA01000025.1 GCA_004378665.1 Candidatus Aminicenantota bacterium | reverse complement strand
GGCAACCTTTTGTGCCCCTGTTTCATCTATATGCACTGAGGAGAAAAAACCACATGTCATACGCCGCAGCGATCGGAGTCATGGATTGTTTGATTGGTAGAAATGCCCTACAATTTGCTAAAATGAGTCCTGCACTCGCAGGTTTCACAATGGCTCACGATAATAATAAGCAGACTGAGGGGAAAAACCTCCAGGATGCCTCTCTCCTTGAAAAGCTGATCAACCGCAGCCGCGAAGGGGACGAAAAGGCTATGGAGTCCATTTACGAACGATTCAGCCGTCCTCTGTTCAACCTGATCTATCGCTACACTGCCAACAGAGAAGTTGCGGAAGACCTGCTCCAGGATGTTTTTCTCCGGATTTTTTCCAATCTCCGGACACTCCGCAGGACAGACACTTTTGTCAGCTGGATGTACAGGATTGCTGTGAACACCTGTTTTGGCTATTTGCGCGGAATCAAGAGCCAGGTTCAGAGAACGGTCCCCTTAAATGGAGTCTACGAAAAGATCGCTGGCGATGCCGACAGATCCCATGACAGACTGATGAAAAGGTCGCTGGATGAAGCCATACACAGCCTTCCAAGAAAGATGAAGACCATTTTTCTGCTTCATGATGTCCAGGGCTTCAAGCATGAAGAGATCGCTCCGATGCTGGGGTGTTCGGTCGGTACATCCAAGTCCCAGCTCTTTAAAGCGCGGATGAAAATGCGCGATCATCTTGAAAAAAGGAAAGCGATCTGAGGAGATATGAGGATGAGATGCTCAAAAGCGAAGAGATTAATCTCCGATTATGTCGATAACGATCTGAAAGGGCGGCAAAGCATCCGTCTTGAAAAGCATCTCGATGGATGTTCGAGCTGCAGGAAGACTTTAGAAGATTTCCGAAAAATCGTTCAAAATACCGGAGAATTGAAAGAGTTGAGTCCATCTCGACAGACCTGGCTCAAGATTAGAGAAAGATTGACGCCGGAGGAACAGAGAGTTTTGACTCTGCATCCTCAAAAAAGAAAATGGTTCGGACTTCTGTTCGTTCCTCCCAAGCTGAAATACGCTTTCAGCGCGGCACTTCTCCTTGTTTTTGTGGCCGGAGCAGTGACGATCGGACTTCGATACGGGGCCGGGATCAATATCCTGGACAAGAAAGACCCGATGAGTTACACCCTCGCGAAGCTGGATGAAGCTGAGAAGCACTATAAAAAAGCGATTGAAGCGCTGTGGGAAGCGGTTTCGGCTCAAGAAGGGATTATGACTCCAAAGATTGCAGAGGTCTTCAGGAAGAACCTCAAGATCATTGATTCTTCCATAATCGCCTGCCGGCAGACAGTCCTTCAGGAGCCGGAAAACATAGATGCCAGGAATTTCTTGCTGGCGGCCTATAGGGATAAAGTGGATTTCCTCGGGGAGATGATGGAGATAGGGAGACCGTCTTCTCTAAAAAAGGAATCCAGGAAGGTCATATAATCCAAAGTGAAAAGGAGGTCTCATATGAAATTCTTTAAAAGTGCCAAATGGTTAACGGTTCTGGTCGGACTGTTCCTCCTCATCGGTTTGAATCTGACGGAAGGAGCGGTGAAGGATAAGGAGAAGTACGAAGAAAAGTTTGCGAAGACAGTCAGTTTAGCGAAAGAGGGCGAGGTCGTCTTGGTCAATATTTCAGGTCAGATCGATGTGAAGACCTGGGATAAGGGTGAAGTCAAAATCGATGCCCTTAAAGTCTCCAAAGCTTCTACTCTCGAAAAAGCAAAGGAGAATGCAGCCAAGGTCAAGATCGTAGTCAAAAAAGAGGGGAATATCCTGAAGATCAAGACTGAGTATCCAAAGAATAAAAAAGAGTGGAAACAGGACTCGATCAATGTGTCTGTCAATTATAACCTGACGATACCCTCAAAAGCGTCCGTCAAGATCACTTCGGTGAGCGGGAATATTGACCTCGAAGAGATCGGAGGAGCGGTGAAAGTCAAACCAGTGAGCGGGAGTGTGACCATCAAGAAAGCCCTTAAAGGCGTGGATATTGATGGTGTGAGTGGAAACATCATTGTTCAGGATGTGACAGGAGACGTTTACCTGAATGCCGTATCCGGAAAAATAAATGCCAGGGGAATCAAGGGATCGATCAAGGCCGCGGTGGTTTCAGGAAAAATAGAATTGAGAGATGTGTCTTCGGCCGATAAGGTTGAAGCCAACGCGGTCAGCGGCTCAATCGTCTATGAAGGACAAATAAGTAGCAATGGGAGATACACACTCTCCTCGCACAGCGGGAAGATCGAGATGATCATTCCTTCCGATTCCGGGTTCGAATTCGAGGCGAAAACCTTCAGTGGAAGTATCCATAGCGATTTTGAAGTGAAAGTCTCTGGCGAGATCAGCAAGCGAAAGATTTCCGGGGTAGTGAATAGAGGTGGAGCCGTGGTTAAGCTGAGCACCTTCAGCGGCAATGTATACCTGAAGAAAAGATAACCCTGAATCATTCATAAAATCTGCCGACACCATATTCTATCATTTCTT
>SOIA01000305.1 GCA_004378665.1 Candidatus Aminicenantota bacterium | reverse complement strand
GGAAGTAAGCGAAGTGTCTTGGGTTCTCTTTCGAGATGAAAAATGATCATCTGTTGGAGTGATTTTTTTATTGTGTCCAGCTGCTCGGCAGAAAACGGAAGAGGACCTTTTTCTGGAGGCGGATTTTTTCTGATCCATTCCACAAAGGAACCCAGGGCAGGCTCGACTTTTTCTTTTTTTTGGGGAGCACAGCGGCTGCAAAAAACGCCGTCTTTTTTGTACGAGAGCCATCCGGCGTCAGTGAGAGCATTGCGGCACTTTTTGCATCGACTCAGATCAGGAAGCACGCCGTTGAGCTTGAGCAGCCACGCTTCGAAATACCGGGATAAAAGATTAAGGTCTCCTCCCTCTCGAAGCGAGCGGAGAATGGAGAGCAGAAGCCTGTAGAGTTTATCGTCTTGTGCGTGTGAAGGAGAAAATTCTTCCACGAGCTCAGCGAAATAACTCAAGGTGAAAGAGATGTCGGGGTCATTCTGGAGCTCGAAAAAGGATTCAATAAGGTCACAGTTGTTTATAGTGAGCAGCTCTTTTCTTTCCTTTTCATAATAGTGGGCCTTGACCAGAGAGAGCGGTTCGAGGCTGCTGCCAAAACGGTTTCCAAATTTTCGAGCGCCCTTGGCGACCCCTTTTATGATGCCTCTGCCTTTTGAGAAGAAGACGGCGATCTTGTCCTGCTCTCCTATGTTGAAGGTTCGGAGCACTATGGCTTCAGTCTGTTCGAGAGGCATTGACTCACAATCAGAGTTTACTCAGGAAGAGGGTTCCGAGACCGAGAAAAGTGAGGGCGCCTATCGAATCGGTGCACATGGTGAGGAGATTGACTGATCCCAGTGCCGGGTCCAATCGGAGCAGTTTGAGGACCAAGGGGATGAGCGTGCCGACCAGGGCGGCGATGAACAGGTTGATGATGATGGTCAGGCCCAAGATGAGGCCGAGATAGGGATTTTTGAGGAGCACATAGGAAAAACCACCGAGAATGGCACCGATGATGATGCCGTTGCCGATTCCGACCAGGATTTCTTTGAACAGGGCTGTCCTGGCTCCGACCCACTCAGCCTGGCCGATTGCGATTTCCCTTATTATAATCGCTATGGTCTGGTTTCCGGCGACTCCTCCAAGAGCCATAACAAGCGGCAAGAAAACGACGAGCTTGACGAATTGTTCAATGGTGCCTTCAAAATAGTTGACGACGACGGGAGCCAGAGAGGCGGTGAGAAGGCTGAATATCAGGAAAGGAATTCTTTTTTTTATGGATTTAAAAGGGCTGTCCTGGATTCTGTCCCTCGTATCCAGAGAGGCCATTTTGTACATGTCTTCGGTCGCCTCGTCTTCGATGACGTCGATGACATCATCAACGGTGACCACACCGATCAATGTGCTTTCGGAATCGACGACAGGGATGGCGACGAGGTTGTAGTCTGCGACATGGCGGGCGACCTTTTCCTGGTCTGTTTCAGGATGAACACTGATGACATCTTTGGCCATGATATCTTTAAGCCGGGTGTTCGGGCGCGCGAATAGAACCTGTCTCAGTGAGACGATCCCGACCAGTCGATTCTTATCATCTATGACGTAGAGATAGAATGCGGACTCCACGTCTCCCTCAAGCTGCATGGCCGTTATGGCATCGGAGACGTTGGTATTCTCGTCCAGAGCATAGAAGTTGGGTGACATGATTCGGCCAGCGGTCTCCTCCTCGTAGTGGAGAAGCTCTTTGACATCCTCTGAAGGTTTGTCCTCCATAGCAGCCAGTATGGATTCTTTCAAGTCTTCAGGGAGGAGATCGAGGATCGAGGCCGCATCATCCGAGGGGATGATCTGGAAGAGCTCTGTGATCTGGTTTAACTGAAGTTCTTGTAGAATCAGGGCTGCGTCTTCAGGTTCCAACTCGCTCAGCACCTCCCCGGTCTTCTCTTTTTCTTTTTCGAAAAGAATGTTGAAAAGAATCAGTCTTTCTCTGAAGGTCAAGTGGCTCATCAGGGAGGAAATGTCGGCCGCGTGGAAGTTCTTCACCAGGTTCCACAGGCGGGTGAGGGCACCCATGTTGATGAATCTTCGAGTCGAGCTGATGACTATTCTGAGAGACTTAACTCGCATTTTTTTCCTCTAAATTTTTCGTCACAAACCATAGCACAAAACTCGAACCGAGTAAATGAAAAGCGAACAGCTAACGGCGCTTTTTATAGAAATATATGTTTGTTTCCGAGACGATGACCGCGCTGAGACCGATGAGGCCCACGAGGTTCGGGAAGGCCATCAACCCGTTCATGATATCCGACAATCTCCAGACTGTTTCGAGTTTCAAGAATGTTCCTATAGCCACGAACACCACAAAAACGACCCGGTAGACTTTTACCGCTTTTTTTGTGAAAAGGTATTCGATGGATTTTTCCCCGTAGTAGCACCAGCCGAGGATGGTGGAATAGGCAAAAAATATCAGTGTCAGAGTGATAATGTATTTTCCGATCCCGAACGGGAAGAATTGGCCGAAGGCATTGGCGGTGAGTTCGGCTCCTTTGACGCCTGAAGTCCAGAGGCCGCTGAAGATGAGAACCACTCCAGTCATAGTGCAGATCACCAGAGTGTCGATGAACGTCTGCGTCATGGACACCAGAGCCTGTTTAACCGGATTGGGAGTCTTGGCTGCAGCCGCCGCTATCGGCGCTGAACCCAAACCGGACTCGTTGGAAAAGACGCCTTTGGACACTCCATGGCGCATCGTTTGCATCACTACTGCCCCGAGAAATCCTCCGGTGGCCGCTGTGGGTGTGAATGCATGTTTGAAAATCAACACGAAGACTTGCGGGATCGAGGAGAGATTGAGGAGGAGGATGGTCATGGCGCCGATGATATAAACAATGATCATAAAAGGCACAAGAACCTGTGTGACTTTGGCAATGCTCTTGATTCCGCCGAGGACGACCAAACCTGTGAAGAAGGCCAGGATGATCCCTGTTATCCAGTTCGGGATTCCCAACGATGTTTTCACGCCGTCGGCGACTGAATTGGATTGGACCATGTTTCCGATGCCAAAAGCAGCGATGGCCGCGAATACGGCAAAGAGCGTCCCGAGCCATTTCCAGCCTAACCCTTTGGATATGTAGTACATCGGGCCCCCGCTCATCGTTCCGAACTCGTCCGTTTCTCTGTATTTTATCGCCAGAACAGCTTCGGAATACTTGGTGGCCATCCCGAAAATCCCGGTCACCCACATCCAGAACAGGGCGCCAGGGCCTCCAGCAGCGATAGCGACGGCCACTCCGACTATGTTTCCTGTGCCCACAGTGGCGGCCAGCGCTGTCATCAAAGCCTGGAAATGGGAGATGTCGCCCTCATGCTCATCGTCTTCTTTTCTCTTGATCAGGGCGAGATAAAGCGAATAAAAAAGGCCTCGAAGTTGAAGGCCTTTGAGCCTGATGGTCAGGAAAATGCCTGTGCCGACCAGGAGAATGATCAGGGGAAGTCCCCAAACAAAGTCTCTGACAGTGGTAAGTATCTTGAGTATTTCGCCTTCCATAGTGTCTCGATCCTAAAAAAAATTTTCCCTATTATAGCAGAAAGTAAGACGCGACCCCAGTTAGCCGAGGAAGGCTATCCTCAGTTTTTTGATTCTTTTATCGAGCTGATCCCTGTTGAGCTTGAGGTCGGCAGCGGCTTTGGAAAGATCCCATTTATGCTTGATGAGAGTCTTGTGGATGTATTCCTTTTCGAACTGCTCACTGGCTTGCTTGAGTGACACCTTCTTGTCAGGTCCGGGGAAAGATTGGGATTCCCGAGATTCCACGAGAAGAGAGAGATGGGAGGCCTTGATTTCGTCATCCGGGACCATGATGACGAACCTTTCGATCACGTTGATGAGCTCGCTCACATTTCTCGGCCATGAGTAGTTGAGGAAAGCTTCCATGGCTTGTTTATTCATAGATTTTATCTTCTTGCTATCCTGGATCGAGAAATATTCCAGGAAGTAATCGATAAACAGAGGAATGTCTTCCTTTCTCTTTCTTAAAGGAGGAATGGTCATCGGAATAACGTTCAGTTTGAGAAACAGCTCTTCCCTGAACTTTCCTTTTGAGATGCGCTCTTTAATATTTTTGTTGGTCGCCGAGATTATTCGGATATTCACCGGTAAGGATTTGCTTGATCCCAGAGGTTCAAACTTCTTTTCTTCGATGACTCTAAAGAGTTTGTCCTGGATCGTCAGGCTAATGTCGCATATTTCATCCAGATAAATCGTTCCTCCGTTTGCCAGCAACAATTTCCCTTTTTTGTCTTTTTTCGAGTATTCAGAGCTTTCTCTGGCCTGGCCGAACAGCTCGATCTCGATCAACTCGTCAGGAATGGCAGCGAAGTTTATCTGGATGAATCTCTTGTTTTTCCTCGGACTGTTTTGATGGATCAACCGGGCAATCAGTTCTTTTCCTGTCCCGTCTTCTCCGTAAATCAGAACCGGAGCGCTGGTCGGAGCGGCTTTCTCTATTTCATTCCTCAGCTTTTGGACCGGCTGGCTTTTTCCGATCAAGTGATGTTTCTGCCTGATGGATTCGCGAAGCTGGATGTTTTCTTCCTCCAGTTTTTTTTGCATCAAAGCATTCTTTGCCGTGAGGACGACCTTTTCCAATGAGAGAGGTTTTTCCAGGAAATCGTAGGCTCCGAGTTTAATGGCCTGCACGGCTGTCTCGATCGAGCCGTGTCCCGAGATCATCACCACCTGAGGATTTTCATCCATCTTCTTTATCTTCTTCAGGATTTCGATCCCGTTCATCTGGGGAAGCCAGATGTCGAGAAGGATGAGCTCAAAATTTTCCTTTTGGAGAAGTTTCAGAGCGTCTTCCCCCGAGACGACCGCTTTGATGGTGTACCCCTCATCCTCCAGGATACCCTTGAGAGAGGACCTGATGCCGACCTCATCGTCGATGACTAATATTTTTTCTTTATTCATGCTGGAAGCTTGATGATGAATTTTGCCCCGTGTGGGTGATTGTCTTCCACATCGATGGAACCATTGTGATCGCTGATGATCTTGTTCACAATGGTCAATCCGAGTCCCGTTCCTTTCTGCTTGGTTGAGAAATGAGGCAGAAAAAGCTTGTTTTTGTCCTGTAGAGGAATTCCGTGTCCGGAATCTGCGATCTCAACCCGGACTCTCCGGTTTTTCCGGCTGAAGATCGTCTGGATCTTGATTTCCCCTTTTTTATTCATGGCGTGGACAGCGTTATCGAGGATGTTAATGAATGCTCTTTTCATTTGCTCGGGATCAGTCTGGATTGAGGAGGGAACGTTGGAGGAAAGCTTCATGTTGAATTCGATATCCGCGAACACGCCTTTAAACAGAGAAACTGTCTGTTTGATGATTTCGTGGATATTGGTTGACTGCATCTGGGTTTCAGGCATGCGGGCAAAATTGGAAAATTCATCCACGAGAGCTTTGATCGTTCCGGCTTCTCTGATGATGGTGTTGGCTCCGGCGCAGATAATTGCATCATGTTTTCTCTTGTTCCCTCCCAATTTCTTTTTTATCCTCTCTGCGGAGAGCTGGATTGGAGTGAGAGGATTTTTGATTTCGTGAGCAAAACGCTGGGCTACTTCCTGCCAGGCAGCGATCTTCTGGGCTTTGATGAGTTGAGTCAGGTTGTCGAGCACGATGATCAATCCCGAGAACGTGTCATCGGATTTCCTGAGTGGGGACAGGGTTAACGCAATGGTTTTATTCAGAGCGCCGAAGTCGATGTTGATCTCTCTGTTATAGCGTTTATGCTGGTTCTGGATACCCTGATCGATGGTTCGTGATATTTCCTTATAAACAGGAGAGGAGAGGGTTTCTTTATAGCCTTTCCCTATGAGATTTCCTCCGGGGAGCGCCAGCATTTCCCGGGCAGAGGGATTGATGGTCGTGATCATGCCTTGGGCATCAACAGTGATCACTCCTGTGGTGATGTTGTTCAACACGGTCTCGATATACTGTTTTCGAGCTTCAAGCTCGGATGTTTTTTGTGCAATATTTTGATTGCTCTCTTTGAGGTCTGCGACCATCTGGTTGAACGAATTGATGAGGATTCCGATCTCATCAGATGCAGGGTCCTCAACCCTGACATCCAGGCTTCCCTTCGAAACTTTCTTTGTCGCTTGAGCCAGTTTTTCGATCGGGACAGTGATGGCTTTAGCAAGGTGAAACCCGATCCAACTGGCGGCGAAGATGATCAACAGAGTGATGAAGATAAGCGTGATGAAATAGAATTTTTTCACCGGATCTCTCTGCGCTTTCAGCTGCTGGTATCTTTCGACATAGGAAGTGATGCTCTGTATTCTTTGGGCATAATTCTGAGGAAGAAATTTTCCCGCGACTACCAACACGATTCCGATTCCGGGCGAATAGAAGGGAATTCCACGTCGGATCATCTCTCCGCCTCCCATCGGCTCAATGCTGTTGACCAAATCGCCCATTTTGGCTCGTTCCACGATGTCGGGATCGAGACTTTTATAGTGCGGAAGGGGGAGGTCTGGATTCAGATAGGCAAACTGCTCTTCATTCTCTATATAGAGTCCGATCTCATCCAGGTTGTATTCGGCTAATTTGGTGCGAATGAACTCCATGCACTGCTTTCGGTTATCCGGAGCCATGAGCTTTTGTTCCTCGACGGCGTTTCTCAGCTGGCGAGCGTAATGGAAGGTGATGTCTTTGCTGTTTGCTCGGAATCCATCCGCCAGGCTTTTTGTGTCATCCATTATCTTGTCCATCGGAGATTTGAACCATTGTTCGATGTTCCTGTTGATCAGGTCGCTGGCAAAAAGGAACAGGAGGAGAGTGGGGATGAGAGACAGGGCGATGAAGAACAGGACCAGCTTCGTTTTAAAATGAGCGCCAATGACCTTTCTTTTTCTTTCCAGGTAGAGTTTTGTTAAATTTCTCCCTAGAACGAAAAGGAGAATAAGAAAAAGGAGAAGCACGATGAGCTGGAGAATGGAAAGAAGGATAGTCGTGACCGATGTGGGTGGAAACGCTTCTCCTTCGCCGATAAAGAATTCAATGGCGAAAAAGAAAATGATCAGGAGAATAATCGTGACCCCAAGAAATCGTGAGCCTTTTGTTTTGGGATATTCTGTCCCCACACTCTTTTTATCACTCATTTTTTCAGCTCCCAGGACCGGGAACACCGATGGTGTCCGATTCTTGGAAGAGGAAGTCTTCGAAGTTTTCGAGGGTGATCCTTATGTTTCTGACCGGGACTCCGGGAACGCCGAGAGGCTTTCCTTCTCTGCCGTTGAGCATGTACGTTACTCCCCCTGCGTTCCCCAGATGGACAAGCAGTTCCTCGGAGGCTTCTACCACTATCCTCTCTCCCGGTCGTTTGACCTCCTCGATTTTTAACTCGCCATCTGCATACACCTGAAGCCATGTCTCTTCCAGGAATGTGATTTCGAGCATCAATTTTTTCTCTTCATAGACAGATTGAGAAAAGGGCTCGATTTCAGGGAGGTTGGCCGGGGCCTCTCTTTTGATGAGCTCTGAAGCTTTGAGCTCTTCCTGAGGGAGAGGAGTTTTTTTTCCCCATGAGATCAGGTAGACGAAGATCAGAATGATCAGGGAAGCAGTTGCCAGAACGGAAAATACGATCTTTTTTTTGAGTTTTCTCGGAATCGGCTGTTTGATTTTTTTTCCCTGGGTTTTCTCATCGAGAGATTCTCCCTTCAATAGGGAATCCATGTAGTATTTGTTCAGAACGGTGTTTTCTTCCAGGCCAATGGAGTTTGCATAGGCTCGAAGGATAGCCTTGATGAAAAATTCCCCAGGAAGCTCTTCCAGGCGGTCTTGCTCCAACGCCTCAAGAAGCCTGAGGCTGATTTTAGTCGAGTTTGCGATTTCTTCAAGAGAGATGCCCCTGAGTTCTCTTTCTCTCTTGAGGTCTTGCCCTAAGGTTGCCATTATTTGGGATTTTAAGACAAGAGGCATACCATGTCAACAAGGCAATATGGAGAGGAAGCATCTCTAAAACCGTGATGAAGTAACAGTCAGGCAAGCTGATTCATCAGCCCGCGGATTCCCCATCGACACCTCGGAGGGGGAACAG
>SOIA01000036.1 GCA_004378665.1 Candidatus Aminicenantota bacterium | reverse complement strand
AAACTCAATTTATTTGACATTCGACACAGCCAGTGTTAAAAACTTTTATATTTTTTCAAGGAGGAATGTAGATGAATAATGGCACAAAAAGGGTATTTCTTTCCGGATTCATGATTCTCTTTTTCTTTCTGTGCTTTAACGTCTCAGCCTGGTCCCAGGAAAAGAACTCAAAGAAATTGACCTACGAGCAGGTCTACCAGCGCGCTGAACCGCGCCTCTTCCAGTCTCTTCCCTCGATCCGTTCCTGGCTGGATGATGAACATTACCTTCTCTCAGAAAGAGACGAGAAAACCAAAACGACCAAACTCTACAAAGTGAATGCCAGGAAAGGCAAAAAAACCCTTTTTCTCGACTACGGAGAAATCCAGAAGAACCTCCCCAAAGGCATCATGGCAATGACTGCCAGATCCTTCACATCTGACTACAGCAGCTTTCTCTATTCATTCAGGAATGACCTGTATCATTATTCTGTTCGGACCGGCCGGTTCAAACGCCTCACCGCCACTCCGGACCCGGAGATGAATCCCCGCTTCTCACCGAACGGAAAATATGTGGCGTTCACCCGAAACCACAACATTTATGCCTTGGATGTCGAAAACGGGCTGGAATACAAGCTGACCACAGACGGGTCAGATACCATCTACAACGGCTGGGCCTCCTGGGTCTACTACGAGGAAATCCTCGGAAGACGCTCGCGTTACGCGGCTTTCTGGTGGTCTCCGGACAGCAGCATGCTGGCTTTCCTCCGTTTTGACGACAGCCCAGTCCCCATCTTTCCGATCTTCCGGGCCAGGGGAACTCACGGCGAGCTCGAGAGAGAACGGTACCCCAAATCCGGAGACCCGAACCCCAAGGTCAAACTGGGTATAGTGAGAGTCAAGGACAGAAAAGTCGTCTGGGCGGATATCGACGAAAATGCTGACCACTATGTGGCCTGGCCCTTCTGGTTCGTCGACAGCTCCAAACTCACTTTCCAGTGGATGAACCGCGACCAGAACAACATCAAAATCTACGCGGTCGACCTCAAGACAGGCAAGAAAACGGAAATCTTCGATGAGAAGCAGCCTTCCTGGGTTGAATTTTTCGAAGACCTGTATTTCTTCAAGGACGGGAGCGGATTCCTGCTCCGGAGCAGCGTCGACGGCTGGAACCATCTCTACTATTACGATTTAGAGGGAAACCTGAAAAAGAGGCTGACTGAAGGCGAATGGTCTGTCTCGGGCGTCTCCCTCGTGGATGAAAAGAACGGAAGGATATTCTTTTCCGCCAATAAAGGGGAAACGACTGAAAGGCATCTTTTCTGCGTGAATCTCGACGGCACAGGACTCAAACGTTTGACCAAAGAGCCAGGTTCCCATCGCCCGCGTGTTTCTCCGGGAGGAAGCTATTTTATCGACTCTTTCTCCAATACCGCCACACCTTCGAAGATGGACCTCTACCGGACTGATGGGACTCTTGTGAGAAACTTAGGGGAAAGCCGGACCTCTCTCATGGAAGAATATGCACTCGGGAAAAAAGAGCTGCTTTCCATCCCCACGGAGGACGGGTGGAACCTCCCGGCGTACTGGATCCTTCCGCCCGACTTTGACAAGACAAAAAAATACCCTGTGCTCTTCAGGATCTACGGTGGTCCGGGTGGCGGCACAGTTTCGAATTCCTACCCATCCCTCTCTTATCATTACTTCGCTCAGGAAGGGATCATTATCTTCAGCGTCGACCACCGCTGTTCTGGCCATTTCGGAAAAAAAGGAATGTCACTCATGCACCGCAACCTCGGCAAATGGGAGATGCATGACCTGATCGAAGCCGTGAAATGGCTCCGGGAAAAGCCGTTTGTCGACGAGACAAAGATCGGGATCACCGGAGGAAGCTACGGCGGGTTCACCACATGCATGGCCCTGACTTATGGAGCAGACTATTTCACGCATGGATGGGCCAGCTCATCTGTCACCCGCTGGGAGCTCTACGACACGGTCTACACTGAACGGTACATGGACAGGCCCGTGGATAATCCGGAGGGGTACAAATTCGGATCGGCGCTGACGCATGCGGATAAATACAAGGGAGTCCTTGCCCTCACTCACGGAACCATGGATGACAATGTTCACATGCAGAACACCATGCAGCTGATCGACAAGCTGATTGACCTCGGCAAAAAATTCGAGTTCATTCCTTATCCCAACCAGAGACACGGCTTCGGCGGGAAGAAAAGAGAGCACTCCAACCGAAATTTTGTGGATTTCTGGTTCAAACACTTCCTCGACCGCTGATCAAATAGAGGAAACAGATGGACCTCATGCATATTTAAATTAAGTGCGATGTCTCTTTCTAAGATGCATTGGGTGTCGTTGCGAGCAAAGCGCGGCAATCTCATACGGAATGGATCAAAGGTGTCATTGCGAGCGCAGCGCGGCAATCTCATACGGAATGGATAAAAGGTGTCATTGCGAGCGCAGCGCGGCAATCTCATACGGAATGGATCAAAGGTGTCATTGCGAGCGCAGCGCGG
>SOIA01000191.1 GCA_004378665.1 Candidatus Aminicenantota bacterium | reverse complement strand
AGGAAGTTGACAAAACCTTCAGAAAGATTTATTTTTTAAGAGAAAATGAGAAAAAAAATCAGCCTGGGAGTGATTCTCTCCCTTTTCATCTTTCTTGTACTCACTCCCCACAACATGCTTTCCTCAAAGGATCTTGCCTCTCATCCCCAAAACGTACCCGACAAAAAGCCAAAATACGATTACATGAGCACCCTCCTCTCCAGAACAACCCCTCTGGGACTCAAAATAGGCCCGGAATTGGAAAAACTTCTTAAACAGCCAAGCACAAAATGGGCCATCCGGGTTGGGGCCAAACACGTTCTGGATTGATCTAAACATATATTTTTTATAAAGATGATTCAATTTTTTGGATTCTTAAAAACACGGGAAAAAGACCTCCCGCAGAGAATCCGGATATACCTGGCAATTTTTCCCATCCTTATTCTCCTCATCCTCGGCGGCCTGAATATCTACGAAAAAATCACCTGGAGAGAACCAACGGATGGCGTCACCTGGGTTAACAAACCGGAAGGTTTAACTGCCTTAAAGGTAGATGTCAAAAGTCCTGCCTATTTTAATAACATCAAAAAAGGAGATCTCCTCTATTCCATCAACAACACACCGGTCAAAAACAAGATAGACGTCGCCAAAAATCTGTGGATAGCGGGTCTTTCCGACCAGAGAGTGACATACGAGATCGCTAGAGGCGGAAGCATCTTTTTTCCTTCTTTCAATCCTCAGCAAAAGAGAGTCGACCCTATCTATTTTTATCTCGCCTTTATCGGTTTGATGACCCTGGTTATAGGCCTGATAGTTTTCCTCACCTCAAAAAAGCCCTTCTCCATGCCCTATGTCTATTTTTATCTCATCTCCCTGGCGTTTTATTCATTCTACATTTTTTCCCCCACGGGAAAGCTCGATACTCTGGACAGTGTCTTTTACTGGCTGGATACGTTTGCCTTTCTGGTTTTCCCGCCTCTTCTCCTTCATTTTTTCTTGATCTTTCCCCAAAGAAAAAAAATCTTCAAAAATAGGTTTTCATCCGTTTTTGTTCTGTACATTCCTGGTGCCGTTCTCCTTCTGATGAAAATCGTTTTTCATCTCCCGGGACTGAATAATCTGAACGATTCTCTCATCCTCCGCCTCCAGTTGATTTCAGAAAAACTGGACCTCATCCATTTTGCGCTTTTTTCCGCCCTGACCCTGGGAAGCATCCTCCACAGCGCGCGGAAGCCCTCCAACCTGATGGTCAGAAAACAGCTGAAGTGGGTCATCTACGGACTCGGCGCGGGCATCATTCCATTCACCTTTTTTTACATCATCCCTTTCATGTTCGGCCAGGTCCCATCCAAAGCCGCAGAACTCACCGTCATCCTTCAGGCCCTCATCCCTCTCACATTTTCTTACTCCATCTCCAGGCACAGGATCATGGATTTTGAACTGCTCCTGAAAAAGGCGATCACCCTGATATCTTCATCTGCGGTCCTGGCAATTGTCTATTTCATCGTCAGCGCGCAGACGAAAGGCCTTGTCCAAAACAGGCTCAACGCCCTGATCCTGGGAATTCTGGCCATCATCCTCGGAGCAACCCTTTTCGCTCCGTTGAAAAAACTCTTCCAATCCATAGTGGACAGAGCCTTTTACAAGCGCAGTTATAAATACCGGAAAACACTTCTCTCCATCAGTAAAGAGCTCAGCCGGGAAAGGAACCTGAAGAAGCTCTCCCAGTCTCTCCTGGATATGATCGCCAACGCGCTCTCTCTCAAATGCATCGCTCTTCTCCTCCCCGCAGAAAGCGAGGAGAACACCTTTTACATCCTGAACTCTCGAGGGAAATTGACCATGGCCGGCACCAGGATCACTTTTGACGGCCAGACCTACGAGGATCTCAAAGAAAAGGATTTCATTACCTATTATTCCTACTCAGAAAGAACCGAACTCCAGAAAAAATTCGAGGACCTTTCCTCTTCCTGTTTTTTTCATTATATGCCGCTCAAAGTCGAGGATAAACTCATCGGCTGTCTTGGCATGGGGAAAAAAGTGGATAACACTTTTCTCCGCAGCGAAGACTGGGAGCTGTTGACCACAATATCTTCCCCTGCAGCTCTGGCCCTGGAGAACGCCTATCTGTACAGCCAGGCCAGCATCCGGGCTGTGGAGCTGGAAAGACTCAAGGATTACAGCGAAAACATTATCGAGAGTCTGACCATGGGAGTCGCGGTCATTGACCGGAAAGGCAAGATCACAGGATGGAACCGTGTTCTGGAAGAAACATTCCAGAAGAAAAAAGAAGAAGTCATGGACAAGACTCTTGAGAAGGTTTTAGGGAAGAAAAACTACTCCGCACTTTTCCCGTTGGATTCTCAAAGAGATTTCCGACTTATGAGCGAAATCACTCTTGATATGCCATCGGGGGGAAAGAAAATATTCGACATCTCAAAAACTCCCCTGATGGACAACGAGATGAATCCCTACGGGACTGTGATTGCCTTTGAAGACATCACGGAAAAGATCTCACTCCAGCAACAGCTCCTCACATCAGAGAAGCTCGCGTCCATCGGCCTCCTTTCTGCGGGTGTGGCCCATGAGATCAACACACCACTGACAGGAATTTCAAGCTATGTTCAGATCCTTCAGAAAAAACTCTCCGATGCACCCCATTCTCAGATTCTTGAAAAGATCGAAGCACAAACAGAAAGAGTCGCCCGGATAATCAAGAATCTCCTCAACTTCGCGCGCAATCCTTCGGAATCTTCATTTCACCAGGTCGATCTCAAAGAAAACCTCGAAGAGATCATATCCCTGATCGAGTACAAATTGAAAAACATGAACATCCATCTGGAACTGAAGCTCTCTCCTGTGAAGCCTATCTGGGCAGAAGGCGAAAAACTCCAGCAGGTTTTCATCAACATCATCCTCAATGCTATCGACGCCATGCCCGAGGGAGGAACCCTGGGGATCGAACTCAATCAGTTGGATAACCAGGCCATCGTGAAAATTGAGGACACCGGAACCGGGATTAAAAAGCGGGATTTACCCCACATTTTTGATCCATTCTTCACAACAAAGGGGATCGGAAAAGGGACTGGCCTTGGATTATCCATCAGCTATGCCATTGTCAAAGAGCACGAAGGCCATATTACCGTGGAAAGCGAGAGCGGAAAGGGCTCTCTTTTTGCCATCTTCATCTCGATGGATTTAGAAGAGAAAAAAACAAATAAACTCCCAGTATCCTGAGACAAAAAATGAAGCAAAAAGGAACAATCCACATTATCGACGACGAGCCCATAATCCATGAGGTTTTGGGTGACCTCCTGACTTCAGAGGGTTACAGCGTTGTCAACTCTTCCAACGGGAAAGAAGCTCTCGAGAAGCATTCTTCCCAGTCCTTCGAGCTCGTCCTTCTGGACCTTCTGATGCCCGGTATTGACGGAATCGAGGTCCTGAAGAGACTCAAGAAGATCGACCCACATATGGTTATCATCATCATCACAGCGTACGCTTCGGTAGAATCTGCGATTTCTGCCATGAAAATGGGAGCGTTCGACTATGTCCAGAAGCCGTTTAAGCATGACGGACTGCTTTTGACTGTTGAAAGAGCCATCGAGCACAAAAGACTCCAGGAAGAAAACCTGCGTTTGAAAGATGAACTGAAAAGAAAATTCAGTTTTGAAAACATCATCGGAAAAAGCAAAGTCATGCAGAATATATTCGAGCTCGTGAAGGCCTCAGCGCCCACGCGCAGCACCATCTTAATCCAGGGAGAGAGTGGGACAGGAAAAGAGCTGGTGGCAAGAGCCCTCCACCAGAACAGCGACCGCGCAAGCTTCCCTTTCATCATTGTCAACAGCGGCTCCCTCCCTCCAGACCTCTTGGAGAGTCATCTTTTCGGTCACGTCAAAGGAGCATTCACCGGAGCTGTAAGCCTAAAAAAGGGACTGTTTGAAGCGGCCGACAAAGGAACAATCTTTTTTGATGAGATATCCTCTCTCAATCAGGAAACACAATCGAAACTCCTCCGGGTTATGCAAGAGCAGGAATTCATGAGGCTCGGGGGGACAAAAACAATCAAGGTAGATGCGAGGATCGTCGCTGCCACCAATTCAGATTTGGAAGAACTAATCCGCCAAAAGAGTTTCCGCAAGGACCTCTTCTATCGATTAAACGTGATCAAAATCGAGCTGCCCCCCCTTCGAGAAAGAAAAGAGGATATTCCTCTCCTTCTCAGACATTTTCTGAACGTGTACAGAAAAGAAAACAATAAAGAGATCGAAGGCGTCACTGAAGATGTTTCGGAAATCCTGGTCAATTACGACTGGCCGGGAAACATCAGAGAGTTGGAAAACCTTGTCGAGAGAGCAGTTGTCCTCACCAAAACCAAGCTCATCGCCAGAGATGATCTTCCTCCTTTCCTCGTTACTTCTCAAGAAGAAGATAGAGCGGCATTGACCTCTGCCTCTAATGAGCTCAATTTCAAAGAGCATCTTCAGACATTCCAGAAAAAAACCATCATCAGTGCTTTGAAGCAGAGCAAAGGAGTTCAAAAAAAGGCAGCCAGCCTTTTAGGAGTCAAGCCCACAACTTTGAATGAGATGATCAAAAGGCTGGAAATAGACGTGACAGATCTGTCATAAATAAAAAAAGGGGGCAGGCTACTTTATACGATGTCGGCAGATTTTATGAATAATTCAGGTTAATGGAATTTCCCGGGAACAGCACTGTTCGGGTTGATCTTGATTTTTGTGGGTTTCCCTTCGAGTTTTATCTCAAATTCTTCGTTTACCTCGTCAACAATGACCATCTTTTTGACCTTCTCTCCATTCTCAATCCATTCGATCCACAGTGGAAAAATGAAGGCTTCCCTCTGGTCGATCTTTAAACTCAGCGTGTATCCCCCGTTGGCTTTCTTGACGGAGTGACTCACATTGACTTCTGGAAGAGAGTAAGATCCGAACCAGCCCTGAAAAAAAACATCCAGGTTTTTCCCGGAAATTTCCTCTATCGTTTGAATAAAATCTTGTGTACTGGCAGCACTGTATTTATGTCTTCTGAAGAATTCCTTTAATACCTGATAAAATGACTCTTCACCGAGCAGGTCCATCAGCATGTTCAAGGCTAAAGTCGTCTTGTTATATATAATGGCCTGGTAAGCCAAGGGATCTTGCAAGGTGAGGCGACCGCCCAGGATTATCGGTCCCCATTTGGATTTTTTCTCCGTCCACCGGGAAAACTTCCCAAAAATCGTCTCGAGCACTTCGTCTCCGTGTTTCTGCCTCAAGTACTGAACAGCTCCGAATTGAGCCAATCCTTCACTCAACCAGTGGTCATGATACGTCTTCCATGTCACAGCTTGTCCCCACCACTGGTGAGCGATCTCATGAGCAATGAAATACTCTTTCCAGCGAGAAAGGTCGACAGGGCTTCTGCCGGGCACCAGTACCGTCCCATCCTGAACTTGAAACAGCTCGTTAAGAATGATAAAAGACGCCGGGCTGTGTCCGCCAGTGGTGATCCATAATCTTCGAACGACGCTCAACTTTCCGTAGGGATAAGGGCCAAACCTTTCCTCATAGAATCGAACGATATTCTTCGCCTCTTGAAGGATTCCTCTTCTCATGAAATCGATACCAGACGAATAAAAGTGTCGAATCGGGAGAGATTCGGTATCTTCACCGGCATTGGTGAACTTCCCGACTATGAAAGACAGGTATTTCACCGGATGTTTAGTTTCAAAAACAAAAGCAGCACTTTTCGCATCAGCCCGGTCCTCAACTTCTTCAGTGTCCCTCAACAGAGTCTCCTCGATCAATTCTCCATTAGAAATGCACTGGAATGGAAAAGGAACAGTCACCTTCAAGCGCGCTCGAAAATAATCATTTTCAGAAGGAGCAGGATACCAGATGGCGCTGCGGCTAAAAAGATAGGTCTCGTAATCAGGGGGAAGAAATTTGATATACACGCCGAATCGACCTTTCCAGCTGTAAACCTGGGGTCCAGCAATAACATCCGCGACCAATTCTGGAGGCACAAGCTTTCCCCGATAATAGATCTCGATGGAGCAGGTTTTATTCTTGGTCGAGGGGCGGATAAAATAGACATAAAGCGTTTCTCTCAATCTGTCCTGGCTGTAGAACAACGCACGGCCCTCCTCATCGGTGATGCGGAGAATGTGGAGCTTGGGATTCAGCTTAAACTTCAACCTGTCCAGAGAGTCCACTTTGGGTTCCACTTCGATTTTGGCCTTACCAGAGAGAAAAGATTTCTCGGGTTCAAAACTCACGTCGATCTGGTAGTTTTTCACCTCGAACATCCGGGCAAACGAGAGGAAGAGCCTTTTCTCCCCCTCTTTGGAATCAGGTGAATATATGTTGATGATCTTCTTGTCTTTCCACCGGTAAAGGTTGATCTCTTCATTCGTGAAAGGAGAATAGATATAGGTAAAAATCCCCAGCTTTTTTCCCTTGAAGCCAATGACTGCCTCATCACTCTGGGGCAGAGTGGACAGCAACTCTTTGTTCAGGGAATTTTCGACAGTAAATGAACGCGGATAATGCCTGGAAAATATGGAATGGGCTTCGCTCGTTTCTTTTTGAGTGGGTTGATAGTCAATGTCATCAGAATTCTTGACGATTTTTATGTTATTCCGAAAGAACTGATCCGAAAACCTGAGGTAGGCGTATGTCAGCTCGTCTTTGAGGAAATCCTTTTTATAGGAAAGTTTGAGCAGATGCTTTTCTATGGAGTCCGAAGGGGAAAAGTGCACATCTCCCTTCCCGATAATGACCAAGGCTGTCTCCAGCTCAGGTATGTTGTCATAAAACAGGAGAGCATTTTTGAACGAAAGTTTGATATCCTCGTGCTCAATTTCGACCGACTCAACTCTTTCAGCCCTGTTCGATGGGATCTGGACCATATACAGAGATGTGATGTTTCCCACTATATTCTTTTCCTGAACCTGCCAGAGGTCATCCAACTTAAGGAGGCTCAAATGCCAGGTCTCAATTATGACCGAATAGGAATTCTGGAAAAGGGCATGAATGTATACTTCGGCTTCATTTTCTGAGAGGACCGTTTCACCGGTTTTGAATAATGCGGCTCTTTCCATCCCGAAAAGGTCGAATTTATCGTTGAAATTTAATTCCTCTACGGCTTTGATCTCGTCGGAGAAATTCTCCAGGTAAGCGGTCACATCTTTCTGTGTTATGGAATTTTGAATCCGGAGTATGACGTCATTCAGGTTCTGCTCTGCCGAATGGAGCGCAGGATGCAGGATAAAAGCAAGCAGTAAGAAGAGAAAAAGCGAGGAGATCAGTCTGTTTTTCATTTATATATCATAGCACAAAGGCAGACAGGCAAATAAAATACACGTGTTGATCGCATCTTTTGAAGTCTTTCGACCCGCGCACGCATCATTCTTAAACAAAAAAATAGCAATATTCGTGCCATTTGAATTTGTCTGAAAATATTCAGCACTCGGGTGAGCTTCAGGGAATAAATCGCAGATTGTCCAGGAATCCGCAGGAGACTGTAAAAATATTTAACACTTTCGAGCCAGCATTTGGATTCAGTCCCGAAAGTTATTTAGTCTTCTTCTCCCCCTCAAAATCCTCTTCCCATGTGATAAAGCTGTGGTAGAACAGCCTGTCTCCCTCTTCAATGCCCCGGGTGATCTCTGTGATATGGGAAGTGGTTGCCCCAAACGCTTCGACAGCATAAAACACGGCTTTCTCCGGGTCTGTATCATCACCGCAAGTGTAAAAATCCAAGGCGCCGTAACCGTATTCCGGCCAGGTGTGAGTCGAAATGTGCGATTCCGAGATCACGACCACTCCGCTGACTCCTTTGGGGGGAAACCTGTTGACGGAAATCGACCAGACTTTTGTTCCCGCGACTTCAGCTGCCTTAACCAGTATCTGTTGGACTTTTTCAACACTGCCGATGATTTTCGGGTCACACCCCGATGCTTCAACGATATAATGATGTCCTATGGACCGGTGAATTTTCCGAGGCATGCGAGTACTCCTTGAATGGAATGAACCTAATTATGGCATATTCTTCCTTTTAGTCAATAGGATTCCGGAATCAGTA
>SOIA01000366.1 GCA_004378665.1 Candidatus Aminicenantota bacterium | reverse complement strand
GCAAACCGTTCGAGCTGTTTTATGTGAAAGAGGATTTGAGTGAAGAAGACGAGCTTTCCGAATTGATACCTGGAAAGGTCAAGGAGCTTGACGCGGATCTGAGCGCCTGGATTAAAGATACGGGAGCGAAACTGCCGAGGAAGAATCCTGATTATGATCCCGATGCAGAATAGACAATCCGCTTGTATTGTTCTATAAATTAAGACTCAGTTTGATGAATTCTCGAGAGAAAAGACTAAATTCAGTCCTGGTGAAGCCCGCGGGACCGGACTGCAATATGGCCTGCACTTACTGCTTTTATCTCGAGAAATCCGTGCTGTTTTCCGGCATCAAATCTCACCGCATGAGCGAGGAAATCCTACAGGAAATGATCAGGAAGGTCATGGGGCAGAGCCGGCAGGAAGTTTCATTCGGCTGGCAGGGAGGCGAGCCCACGTTGATGGGCCTGCCTTTTTTTGAGAGAGCAGTCGAGTTCCAGAAAAAATTCGGCCACGGTCATGTCGTCGGAAATGGGCTGCAGACCAACGGGCTTTTAATAGACAAACAATGGGCTGAATTTTTAAAAGAATACAAATTTTTGGTCGGTTTATCCATCGACGGCCCTGAGCATGTCCATGACCATTATCGCTTGATGCGGAACGGTAAAGGCTCCTGGTCCAGAGTTGTCGATAAAGCCAGGCTTCTTTTAGATACAGGAGTTGAGGTCAATGCTCTGGCTGTTGTGAATGATTGTTCGGTTAAGTATCCAGAGGAGATCTACGAATACCTGAAGTCGATCGGACTGAACTATATGCAGTTCATCCCCTGCGTAGAGACCGATTCCCGCAACCCGGATCAATCCGCGCCTTTCTCGGTTCCCCCCGAAAAATACGGTGAATTCCTCTGCACGGTGTTTGATTTATGGCTGGCTGATTTTGCCGATGATATGCCGTCGACTTCCATTCGTTTTTTTGACTCTGTGTTTTTTCACTATGTGGGATTACCTCCGCCGGAGTGCACGCTGCTGGAGGAGTGCGGAGTGTACGTGGTTGTGGAGCATAACGGGGACGTGTATTCCTGTGATTTTTTCGTAGAGCCGGAATGGAAGCTCGGGAATGTGATGAAGGACGACTTGAGGACTCTGCTCAATTCTGAAAAGCAAAGAGATTTTGGTCGATTGAAGGCCACGCTTCCCGAGGAGTGCCGGGAATGTCAGTGGTTGCGTTATTGTCGGGGAGGATGCACAAAAGACCGCCTCCACAATCCCGACGACAGGACATTAAATCATTTATGCTCCTCATATAAGATTTTTCTTAAGCATGCGGATGCGACGCTGAAAAAGCTGGCTGATGAATGGAAACGTCGGCAGTATCTCGACGGTTTGAACCGTGCTGTGGATCTTGGGTCTGGTTCCGGAAGCAAGAAAAAGATCGGACGGAATGATCCCTGTCCCTGCGGCAGCGGAGAAAAATACAAGAATTGTTGTGGAAGAGCCCTCTGATCTGTTGTAGATATTATGCTTCCCTATGATGCAGGTCCGAGCAGAACGCCATCGCTTTCCTCCTTCAGGATTTGTGGTGTAGAATCAATGGTGGATAAACCGGAACGGATAAAAAAATTTATTGAAAAAAATCCTGTTTCATGATTCATTTTGGCAAGGATCGAATTCGAAAAACAGCGAGAATAGAAAGGAGGTTTTGACATGTCTCTGAGGCAATACAAGAAAATAACATTATCTCTACTCCTTCTGATGATACTGATAAGCGGAATTCGTCATGGAGAAATTTTCGCGGAAGAAGCGAATGACTGGGAAAATCCACGGATGATCGGGCAGAATAAAGAACCTGCCCACTGCACGTTGATGCCTTATGCCGATAGGAACAAAGCCATAGATGGAGTGCGAGCGGCATCGAAATTCTATTTATCCCTCAACGGAGACTGGAAATTTCATTGGGTTTCCAAACCTGCTGAACGGCCGCAAGATTTCTTCAAGCCCGGGTATGATGTCAGCGAGTGGGATGAAATTCCTGTTCCCAGTAACTGGCAGATGCACGGCTACGGAAAGCCGATCTATCTCAACGTGCCCTATCCTTTCAAGGAAGATCCTCCTCACATCCAGAATGATTACAATCCGGTTGGCTCCTACAGGACTGAATTTGAAATACCTGGAAATTGGAGAGGGCGACAGGTCTTCATTCATTTTGATGGAGTTGAATCTGCCTTCTATCTCTGGATCAACGGAAAAGAGGTCGGCTACAGTCAGGGAAGCCGAACACCCGCGGAGTTTAACATCACAGATTATCTTCAGGACGGCCGGAATGTCCTGGCTGTTGAGGTCTACCGCTGGTCAGATGGGTCTTACCTGGAATGCCAGGACTTCTGGCGGCTCAGCGGAATCTTCCGCAATGTGTATCTCCTCTCCACTCCAGGACTCCACATCCGAGATTTCGAAGTCAACTGCGACCTGGATGAAGAGTACAAGGATGCTGTGCTGAAAATCACTGCCAGGGTTCATAATTATTCGGATGAAGCCTGGATGAACGCTAAAGTGGAAGTCAGCCTGCTGGATGCTGAGAACAATCCTGTCGGTTCCGAAGTTCTGATGGAAGGGAACAGCGTCTATATTTCCCCCGGTGCCGAGAGCATTGTGATGATGAATGCGGCTGTGGATAATCCTCTGAAATGGTCAGCGGAAAAGCCGCACCTGTACACAGTCCTGTTGAAACTCAAGAATGAAAAGGACGAGATCATCGAGATGGAAAGTTGTAAGTTCGGCTTCCGGGAAGTGGAGATCAAAGGTGGACAGCTTCTCCTCAACGGAGCGCCGATTCTGATCAAGGGAGTGAACCGCCACGAGCATGATCCTGACACCGGGCATTATGTGTCCCTGGAATCCATGCGCAAAGATATCATCCTGATGAAACAGTTCAACATCAACACAGTGCGGACGGCACATTATCCGGACGACCCGCAGTGGTATGAGCTTTGCGATCAATTCGGTTTATACGTGATCGACGAGGCAAACATCGAATCTCACGGCATCGGATACAAACCAGAGAATACTCTGGCCAACAAGCCTGAATGGAAAAGGGCTCACGTGGACCGGATCATCCGCATGGTGGAACGTGACAAGAATCATCCTTCCATCATCATCTGGTCTATGGGGAATGAGGCAGGAGATGGAACAACATTCGAATCGGCCAGCGAGTGGATTCACCGCCGGGATCCCTCGAGGCCGGTGCATTATGAGAGAGCTGGAAGACGCTATCATACAGACATCGTCTGCCCGATGTACTCCCGGATAGAGTCGATCGTGAAATATGCCCAGGACGAGCAGGAGCGTCCGCTGATTTTGTGTGAATACGCCCATGCGATGGGCAACGCGGTCGGCAACCTGAAAGAATACTGGGAAGCGATCGAGGAATATGACCATCTTCAAGGCGGAAGTATCTGGGATTGGGTCGACCAGGGACTGCGCAAGACAACAGAGGACGGGAAGGAATATTGGGCTTACGGCGGTGATTTCGGGGATGACCCCAACGACGGGAACTTCTGCATCAACGGACTGGTTTTCCCTGACCGTAAGATTCCACCCAAGCTGTGGGAAGTGAAGAAAGTCTACCAGTCCGTGGAGATCAATGAGGGAGACCTTTCTCAGGGAAAGATCAGAATCCACAATAAATACTTCTTCACCAATCTCGGAGAATTCGAAGCGGATTGGACTCTGTATGAAGATGGAAGAGCTATCCAGAGAGATGAGATCGAGAATCTGGATGTCGCTCCAGGAGAGAGTCAGGTTTTTACACTCCCTATCGAGCAGCAGGAACTTGTACCCGGAGCGGAGTACTGGTTGAGAGTTTGTATCTTCCTCTCCGGTGACACAGCCTGGGCCTCGGACGCCCACGAGGTGGCCTGGGAACAGTTGAGAATGCCTTACGATGTTCCGCCCAAGCCGGAAATGGATGTTTCGGACTTGTCTGAATTGAAACTCGGTGCATCTGACGATATCCTGACCATTAAGGGAAAGAATTTCAGCATCTCTTTCAGCACGACCCAAGGGGCCATGACTTCTTTGATCTACCAGGACATGTTCTTCATCGAGGAGGCGGAGGAGGGAGTCAACGGTCCTGTCTTGAATGCGTTCCGTGCTCCGACAGACAACAACAGACGTCTGGCGCGTCAGTGGTATGAGGCCGGGCTCAATCAGTTGAAGCGGGAAGTCAAGGATTTTACGATCGAGACGGTGAATCCTGGAGTGATCCGGGTTTCGGTTCTGACCGAGAACAAAGGGACAGAAGACAGCGGGTTTGAGCACCACTGTACATACACAATCTTCGGGAATGGCTGTATCCAGATAGGCAATCAGATCAAGCCCTTCGGAGAACTGCCGGTCCTGCCGAAACTCGGCGTGAAGATGAAGATCACAGGAGATTTCGATAACTTCCAATGGTACGGAGCGGGACCTCAGGAAAACTATCCGGATAGAAAATACGGAGCTTTTATCGGATTTCATCAAGGCAAAGTCTCAGAACAGTATGTTCCCTATGTGAGACCCCAGGAGACAGGCAATAAGGAAGAAGTCCGCTGGGCAGCCTTTACGGATAAATCCGGTGCAGGACTCCTGGTTGTGGCCGAGGATGTCCTGGCGGTTACAGCCCTGCATACGACTGCCGAAGACCTCGACAAGGCGGAACACATCCATGAGATAATACTGATAGATGATATCATTCTCTGTCTGGATTCCTGGCAGTATGGATTGGGGAACGGAAGCTGCGGGCCAGGCGTGATCGATAAGTATGCCGCTTATCCCGAATCGTTCGATTTCACCTACAGCTTGCGGCCGTATACCCGCGGAATGGGAGAGATGTTCGAAGTCGCGCGTCTCAAGATACCGAACATATTGAATCGGGATGAGTCGAATCCAAAAAAGTCCGTTTTGAAGCATTGAGAGACATTAAGAGAGAGCCAGGCTTTATGCCGTCATGTGTACGGAGATAGAATGCCATGCCTCCCGCAAAATTTTTGGCGTTTGATTTCGGAGCGGAAAGCGGAAGAACGTTACTCGGGATTCTCGATAAAGACAGAATCCGCCTGGAAGAGATTCACCGTTTCCCGAACACGCAGCTCAATGTCTCCGGGCATATTCATTGGGATGTTTCCTATCTTTTTGGTGAACTGAAAAAGGGGCTGACCTGCGCAGCTCAGCAGGGCCACAGGAAGCTGTCTGGTCTTGGAGTGGATACCTGGGGGGTGGATTTCGGTCTGGTCGGAAAGGACGATCGAATCCTGGGGAATCCTTACGCCTACCGCGACCGGAGAACCGAAGGAATGATGGAAAAGGCGTTCCGGTTGATGTCCAAAAAAGAATTCTACTCTCTCACTGGAATCCAGTTCATGCAGTTCAATTCGGTATTCCAGCTCCTGAGCATGCTCGAAACAGAAGGCCATCTGGGGGATAACATCGCGACTCTCCTCTTCATGCCCGACCTGTTCAATTTTTTGTTGACGGGCAAAAAATGTTCAGAATACACCATCGCTTCAACCTCTCAGCTTTTAAACGCGAAAACAAGAGGCTGGGAACCAGAGATATTCGAGAAACTCGGGTTGCCTCTCCGCATCATGGCGGAGATCATCCCTCCAGGGACATTGGTCGGCAGGCTGAAGCCAGACATCGTTCGAGAAACAAACGTTTTTTCAGTGGATGTGGTCGCACCAGCCTGTCATGACACCGCCAGTGCGGTGGCTGCAGTGCCGGCCCAGTCCGGGAGATGGGCTTACCTGAGCTCAGGAACGTGGTCTCTGCTTGGGGTGGAAGTGGATGAACCGGTCATCGATGAACACTCGCGGATAAATAATTTCACCAATGAAGGCGGAGTTGACGGGAAGATCCGGTTTCTGCGCAACACCATGGGCCTGTGGCTGCTCCAGAGGTGTTTGAAGAGCTGGGAGCTCATGGGTGATGCTCTCGAGTATGATGAACTGGCAGGTTTGGCTCTGGAAGCGCAGCCGTTCAAGTCCGTTGTCGACCCGGATGACCACACGTTCTTGAATCCGCCCGATATGCCTGCGGCTATCAGAAAATTCTGCAGGAAGACAGGACAGCCCGCACCGATAAAAAAGGGTGAATTTGTGCGCTGCATTCTCGAAAGCCTTGCGTTAAAATACCGGTTTCTCCTCGATAAGATCAATGCCATCTGTTCCGATCCTGTGGAGGTGCTTCATATCGTCGGCGGAGGCTCTCAGAATGAGGTTCTCAACCAGTTCAGCTCAGACGCCACGGGTCTTCCTGTGATTGCAGGACCCGTGGAAGCCGCCGCTGTGGGAAATGTCATGGTTCAAGCTATATCAAAGGATGTGTTGAGCGGGATCGAAGAGGGCCGGAAAATGGTGTCTCGTTCTTTCCCCTTGAAAAACTATGAGCCGGAAGACCAGGAGAGATGGGATGATATTTATGGAAGAGTCAAGGGGATGTTTTCATGATGAGAGTGAGTCGGGAATAAATTTTTCCACGGCTTGATTCCCGATAAAGCGATTTCACTCGGCAGGCCGAAAAGGATACGATTTTCCCATAAAAGAGAGATTCCCTTCCGAATCAACGATGATTGCCCCGTATTCCGGGTATTTATCCATGATTTTTTTGGGTTCCTTAGACACAAAGAGTGCGGTTGAGAGGGCGTCGCAGATGAGGGTCTCAGGGCCGCAGACTGTCACGCTCTGTTTCCCGGGGGCAGGATATCCTGTGCGGGGATCGAAGATATGATGATAGCGAATCCCATCTCTTATGAAAAAACGCTGGTAATCCCCGGTTGTTGCGGCACCGCGCTCTGAGATGGACAGGATTCCAAAAATACCTTCTGTGCGAGGATGTTCAATACCGATGTTCCAATCCTGATTGTCCGGATTTTTTCCCCAGCAGTAAAGGTCGCCGCCGGCGTTGATGAATCCCCTCGAGATTCCCACCTCGATCAAAGAGCGGGATGCGAGGTCGATGGCCAAACCTTTGGCGATGGCTCCCCAGTCCAACTTCATCCCGGGAAGGAGGAGGATTCCGTTGTTTTCCTTGATTTTTTCCATCCCGACCTGCTCAAGGACAGAATCTATCTGGTCCTGAGTTGGTACAGAGTAAGACTTGCTCAGGAATCCCCACAGCCGTGTTAACGGAGCGACTGTGATATCGAAGCATCCGTCCGAGTCATGGTAAACATGAAGAGCCCTGTAGTACAGGTCGATGACCATCGGGGAAGCGTAATCTTCGGAGTCAGGCGAGAAACGGGATTCGATCTCAGTGAATATTCGGTTGACTTCTTTCTTAGCTGTCTTGAATGTGGATGAAGAGCAGAAGACTCTTATCTGACAAAGTGTATCGAAGACGAGGAGGGTGGAAGTATGCCATTTCTTCTCGATACCGCAGCATATGAACAGAGCGCAGATGAGCAGAAGGAGAATGAGTTTTTTAGCCAATGACAGTATCGATCGAACTCGAACGTCCGATTTCCAGGAAAAAATGGTTTGGAGCACAGATGATCCGTTCTCCAGCTAAAGAAACAGGAGGTGAATGGAGACATATTTTATGACGGCAGGATGACTCTGCTACCCATGCGCTTCCGTTTCTTATATGTGCTGTGATATTTCCCGTTTGAGTCTTGAAGGATCTTTTGACGTTTTCCTTGAGCGGCAGGGTTGCGAGCTTTCGTCCCTCCTTGTACACAGAAACGAATTCTCCGGCTAAATGGTTCGAAGGCCTGTTTTTGAATGAAACCATAGTTAGACAGGATGAAAGCTCGTGGTTTTCATTCATTTCTCGCCAGAGAAGGAAGAGTTTTTGAGACCGGATATCCCAGATACGACCCTCTCTGACCAAAGTGAAGGAGGGGAGGGCTTTGTGGTGAAGATGGCTAAACGAAAGAACGAGGTTTGCGGATACTGGTTCCTGGACAAACCTCCAGCCTTTTTGGAGGAGTGATTTCTTGATACTTTTTTCGTTGGGATGAGAATTGAGGAATGCGAATTTCCGGCCTCCAGTCGAGGAGTATTCCTGGATTTTTTCGAGAAGAGTCGAGAGAAACAGTTGGGGATTTTCTGCAATAAGGTAAAGCTCGAGGTCATGCGTGGTTTTTTTAGAGGAAAGAATCAACGGCGTGA
>SOIA01000392.1 GCA_004378665.1 Candidatus Aminicenantota bacterium | reverse complement strand
GCCGTTATTCTCGATCGTCCCGTCTATGAGATGAATGACTCTCTGGGCTCGTTCGGAAATATAAGGATTATGGGTAATGACCACAAGAGTGTGCCCCTGTTTCCAGAGATCTTCGAATATGGCCAGGATCTCGTCTCCGGATTTGGTATCCAGGTTTCCAGTCGGTTCATCAGCCAGGATCAGTCTGGGATTGTTCGCCAGAGCTCTGGCTAAAGCCACCCGCTGCATCTCTCCTCCGGAGAGTTCGCTGGGTTTATGATGAGCTCTTCCACCAAGACCGACCTTTTCGAGCAGCTCAATCGCCCGTGATTTCCTTGCTCTGGCCTTCATTCCCATGAATATCATCGGAATCTCCACGTTCTCATAAGCTGTGGCATAGGGAAGCAGGTTAAAATTCTGGAAAACAAATCCGATCTTTTTATTCCTGATCTCGGCCAGCTTGTTATGGTTAAAAGCTGCGACTGGCTCTCCTTCAAAATAATATTCCCCTGAACTCGGGACATCCAGACAGCCCATGATGTTCATCAGAGTGGATTTTCCGGAGCCCGACGGACCGACCAGCCCCACGAACTCATTCTCCTTGACTTCCAGGTCGATATTTTTTAAGGCTGCGACCTGAGCATGGCCTTCGCCGTATATCTTCTTAATCTTATCCATTTTTATCATGGTCAAACTCCTATTATTCGTATCTCAAAGCTTCCACGGGTTTAGCTGAGGCCGCTCTCCGGGCCGGGAATATTCCCGCCAGAAACCCGATGATGCTCAAGATGAAGGCAGTTAAAAGCATAATCTTAAAAGAGATCACCGGATGGGCCAGGATATCCGCCACATCCCCTTCTAAGGGAAGAGCTTGAAAGGTCTCCACTATGATAAAGGAGAACAAGACACCTGCGCCTCCCCCGATAAAGGAGATCATCAGAGCTTCAGAAATGAACTGGAGAAGGATATGTCTTTTTTTGGCCCCGAGGGCCATCTTGATCCCGATCTCTTTGGTCCTTTTTTTTGCGGAAACATACATGATATTGGCCACACCCACACCCGCGACGATCAATGTCAGACCGCCGATGACTCCCATGAAAATTTCCAGGCCGAGGAAAATGTTTCTCATCAGTTTTTCCTCTTCCACCATATCCCAGATCTCGAGCGCCTGTTTATCCGTGGGATCGAATTTGTACTTCTGGGATAACACTTTGAAAACATCATCTTTGACCATCTCAGCCCGGGATAGATCCTCTGGTCTGTAGATCAACCGGTGCAGGTATCTATCTCCGTAAATCGTTTTGAAGGACGAGTACGGGATGGCGGCCTTATCCACATCTGCGCCGTTGTACATGCTGTTCTGCATCTTGTCCACCATGACTCCGATTACTAAAAAGGGAATACGGTTGATCAGAATGGTTTTGCCGACCGCTTCCTCTTCTCCAAAAAGCCTCTTCTTCAACTCTGTTCCCAAGAAGACAACCCTTTTCTTGTTCATGATGTCCAGGTCGTTGATGAACCGGCCGTTTCTATCAGGATTATAGCCCCTCAGATCTTCAAAATCCGGGTAGACTCCAATGACTCTCTCTGAAAGGCTTTTTCGTTTATAGGTCATGTTGTTCCTGGAACGGTCATTCTCCGGACTGATGAGTTCAATCCCGGAAACTCTGTTGCGGAGCAACTCCACATCATCCAGCTGAAGTCTGATCACCCGCCCTTTTCCGAGGCCTTTGTAAGGCTTCGATGTCTGGCCGGCGTATACGATGCATATCCCATCTCCCAAACCGTGCATGGCCTTGATCATCTGTCTCTTCAGCCCTTCGCCAAAAGCCAGGAGGATGACTATAGAAAAAGTGCCCCAGGCCAAGGCGAAGATTGTCAGAGTGATTTTCTTCTTCTGACTTTTTAACTCCCGGTAGAACAGCCGGAAAAGATAGATGATCTTCATTCTCTACTCCTATGACCTGAGCGCCTCCACGGGGTGAAGGTTCGAGGCCCGACGAGCAGGCCCCCATCCGGAGATCAAACCGATAAAGCCCAAAAGAACAGCCGTGATGAGTCCTATGGTAAAGGAAAAAGTCGGCTTTCCGATGAATTCCTCGATTCCGGTTGTCGGGAACGCGGAAACGATTATGTAAGAAAAAGCTATTCCAAAGGCGCCTCCGACCAGCGTTATCAACAGGGTTTCGAATAGAAACTGAGCCAGTACGAATCTCTTCTTTGCGCCCAAAGCCATTTTGAGCCCGATCTCTTTTGTCCTCTCCTCGACGACCACATTCATGATGTTCGAGACACCGATGCTTCCCACGATCAGCGTAAAGGCTCCGACGATCCCCATAAAAAGATTGAAACCAATCATGATTGAATGAGTGATCTTCTCCCCTTCCATCGTGTCCCAGACAGCGAGTGCCTCTGTATCCTCTGGATGAAACTTGTATTTTTTGCCGAGGACCTGAAGGATTCGCTCCTGGATATAATCATTCTTGAAAGGGTCATAAGCCTGAATGACGAAATTGCTGATGTATTTATTGCCGAAGAAAGACGCAAAAGT
>SOIA01000397.1 GCA_004378665.1 Candidatus Aminicenantota bacterium | reverse complement strand
CTGGCCCTGTTCGTCCTTGTCATCGGTTGGGGCTACTGGGCCCTCAACAACACACCTATCGATGCTATTCCGGATATCGGAGAGAACCAGCAGATCGTGTTTGTCGACTGGCCGGGACGAAGCCCCAAGGATATAGAGGACCAGGTCATCTATCCCCTTTCAGTCAAGCTGATGGGCATTCCCGGGATGAAGGTGATCCGTTCCAATTCCATGTTCTCCTTCGGGATGATCAACGTGATCTTCGAGGAAGGAGTGGATTTTTACTGGTCGCGAACGCGGATCCTGGAAAGGCTGAACATTGCCCAGAAGGACCTTCCGGAAGGAGTCGTCCCCCAGTTGGGTCCTGATGCCACAGCGCTGGGACAGATTTTCTGGTACACGGTTGAGAATGGATACTATTGTCCCGACCATCCTAAATTGAGGTTTGATGAGCCCGGTGTTTGTTCTGAGGACGGCCAGGAGCTTGTTTTTTCGGACTATAATTTAGGCGAACTGCGTTCGATCCAGGATTGGTATGTCCGGTATCAACTCAATTCCGCCAAAGGTGTCTCAGAAGTTGCCACTGTCGGGGGCTTTGTCAAACAGTATCAGATCGATGTTGACCCGAATAAGCTTTTATCCTTCAACGTGAATTTGCACAGCATGTTCGATGCGGTGCGCCAGAGCAACATTGATGTCGGAGCCAAGGTGATTGAGGAAGGAGGGAAAGAGTTTATCGTTCGGGGACTCGGCTTTATAAAGTCAGTGGAGGACATCGAGAACATCGTCATCGGCTCTCACGAAGGAGTTCCGGTGTATGTCAAAAACGTAGGGCAGGTGACCACTGGTCCGGCTTTCAGACGGGGAGCGCTGGACAAGGAAGGAGCTGAGGTCACGGGCGGTGTGGTGTTGATGAGATACGGAGAGAATCCTTTAGGAGTCATCGAGGCGGTTAAACGGAAAATCGACGAAATCACGCCTGGGCTTCCCCCTGGTGTTCAGATCGTTCCTTTTTATGACCGGACCGAGTTGATCAACCGGGCCACAGATAATTTGAAGGAGACACTGTTTGAGGAAATTGTTGTTGCGGTTATCGTCATTTTGCTATTCTTGCTTCATTTCCGGAGCAGCCTGATCGTTTCTATCATCCTTCCTGTTGGAGTTTTGATCTCGTTCCTCATCATGTACTACTTGAAGATTCCCTCCAACATTATGTCTCTGGGAGGTATCGCGATTGCCGTCGGAGTGATGGTCGATGCCGGGATTGTCATGACGGAAAACATATCCCGGCATCTGGCAGTGACTCAAGAGAGAAAGCTAGACGCGATCATCACAGCTTCGAAAGAAGTGGGTTCAGCCATCTTTTTTGCCATTCTGATCATCGTCGTGGCCTTTATTCCGGTCTTTTCTTTAAGGGGTCAGGCCGGAAAACTCTTTTCGCCGTTGGCATTCACCAAGACCTTTGCCATGTTCGGTTCGGCCCTGCTGGCCATCACCCTTGTCCCTGTGCTCTGTGCCCTTCTCTTAAGGGGCAAGATGCGTCTTCCGGAGAAGAATATCCTGAACAAGATTTTGATGCGTCTGTATGAACCCATTCTCCGTTTTTCTCTCAAACACAAAATTATTGTCCTTCTGATCGCTTTGATTCTTCTTGGGGTGAGCTATTTTCCTCTTTCCAAGATAAAAAGCGAGTTCATGCCTCCGCTGAATGAAGGAGATTTGCTCTTCATGCCTGTTCTTCTTCCTGGAGCGTCCCTCACCCAAGTGATGGAAATCATGAAAACACAGGACATTATCCTGAAATCATTTCCTGAAGTGGAGCATGTTGTCGGTAAACTGGGAAGGGCGGAAACGCCGACTGACCCGGCTCCTGTGGGCATGATAGAAACAATTGTGAAGCTCAAGCCCCAGAAACTCTGGCGGGAAGGGATGACGCGGCAGAGTTTGATCAACGAGATGGATGAAGCTTTGAGGATTCCCGGAGTGAGCAACATCTGGACGCAGCCCATCCGCAACAGAATTGACATGCTGGCCACCGGAATCCAGACTCCAGTCGGAGTCAAGGTTTTCGGCGAAGATATGAGTGTGATTGAGGACATCGGAATCCAGATCGAAAACATTTTGAGAGAGATCCCTGGGGCCAGAAATCCCTATGCCGAGAGGATCGGGAACAAGCCCTACATAGAGATCGATGTGGATAGGGAGGAAGCGGCCCGGTACGGCGTTAAAGTGGGTGACATCCAACACTTAATCATGATAGCCATTGGCGGCATGAATGTCACCACGACAGTTGAAGGAAGAGAACGCTACCCGGTCCGGATCCGTTACATGCGGGAGCTCAGGGACAGCTTCGAAGCCCTCCAGAAAATCTATGTGCCCACACCCAGCGGTGCCCAGGTTCCGCTCTCTTTGCTGGCAGACATAAGAAAAGTAGAAGGACCTGCTAAGATTGCAGGGGAAAACACGCTTCCGTACGTGAGAGTTTTTGTGGATGTGGACACGGATAAGGTGGGTGTCGTGGATTTTGTCAACCAGGCCCAGAAAGTCGTTCAGGAGAGGCTCGACCTGCCCACTGGCACCTATATCTCATGGAGCGGCCAGTACGAGTATGAGATGCAGGCACGGAAGAGATTGATGACTGTTGTTCCGATCTGTATCTTCATTATTTTTCTTCTGCTCTACACAAAATTCAAGAGATTTTCCGCGGCCCTGATCCTGGTTTTCTCCCTTCCGTTCGCCTTTATCGGCGGCATCTGGCTGCAGTACATCCTCGGTTTCAAGTTCAGCACAGCCGTCTGGGTGGGTTACATCGCTCTGTTTGGAGTCGCAGTTGAAGACGGAGTGGTCATGATGGATTTCCTCGTGAAAAAGGCCAGGGAAGGACAATCCTTCGTGGAGGACGTTGTCCGGGCAGCACTGTTAAGAGTCCGGCCGATTATCATGACCACAGCCACAACGATCCTGGCTCTGATTCCGATATTGCTGAGCACTGGAGCGGGTTCGGAGATCATGAAGCCGATTGCCACGCCCACTGTGGGCGGTATGGTCACAGCGACAGTGTTGAACCTGATCCTGGTTCCCGTAGTATTCACATGGGTGGTTCAGGGAAGAATGAAGAGGAAAGTTGCTGAAGGCGAATCGAAGAATACCTGATCATTCCTGATGAAGGTTTTGCACGAAGGGTAAAATCTGCAGACATATAAAAAAATGGGGACTGTCCCTTTCAGTCATTATTTTAAGAAAGAGAGGGACTGTCCCCTTTTTAGAAGAAGAAATATGGTGTCGGCAGATTTTATGAATAATTCAGGTTAGAGAATTCCTTTCTCTTTGAGCCACTCATCGTTATAGATAGAGCTCAGGTAGCGGGTGGCCGCGTCGGCAAAGATAGTGACGATGCGAGCCGGCTTGTCGATCTCCCGGGCCAGTTTGAGTGACGCCCATATTACGGCTCCGCTCGAGCCTCCAGCGAGGATGCCCTCTTTATCCGCCAGTTTTCTGGCTGTAAGGAAGGCATCCTTATCCGATATCTTGTAGATGTCATCGATCAGGCTGAAATCCACGCACCCGATAAGGAACTCATCCCCCAATCCTTCCATGAGATAGGGGGAAGGCTTGACGAGTTTTTTGGAGTGAAAATAATCGTAGAATATCGATCCCACGGGGTCCACTCCGATGACCTTTATGTTCGAGTCTTTTTCTTTAAGGAATTTGGATGCGCCGCAGATCGTTCCTCCTGTTCCGACTCCAGCCACAAAATAGTCGATTTGGCCTTCCATCTGCTCCCAGATTTCAGGACCAGTCGTTTCATAGTGTGTTTCATTGTTCTCCCGGTTGTTGTGCTGGTCGAAGTAGTATCCGCCAGGAGTTTCCTTGGCTATCCGTGGAGCGATGTTGTTGTAGCTGTCCGGGGATTCGGGTGGGAGAGTGTGGTCGACCATGACCAGTTCCACGTTGAAGGCTTTGAGGAATTTGATCTTCTCGGAGCTCAAGTTGTCCCGGACAACCATTTTGACTTTATATCCTTTGAGCGCACAGACCATGGCCAGGGCCAGAGCCGTGTTTCCGCTGGAGTTGTCCACGATCGTATCTCCAGGTTTGATCCGGCCTTCCTTTTCCGCCTTCTCGATCATGTACTTGGCGATCCTGTCCTTCAAGCTCCCCATCGGGTTCAGGAATTCGAGCTTGGCAAAAATGCTCGCTTTCAATCCTTCTGTAATTCTGTTCAGCTTGATGAGAGGCGTGTTTCCTATCCCCTCGAGGATATCTTCGTAATATTTTTTTTCTACCATGTGTGATCCTTTCCTAATGACTTTGACTAAAGATTGACTGAATTGGAGTGAATATCCTGGAGGCAGATGAGGGAAGGGGGATTTTTTCTTCTCATCTCGATGGCTTTCAAGGCCGCGCTGGCAGAGGGGATGGTGGTGAAACAAGGGATCCTGTAGGAGAAGGCCACTTTTCTGATTTTGTGTGCGTCGCTTCTCTCGGGAGTTCCAGAAGGAGTATTGAATATCATTACGACTCTTCCCTCTTTGATGTCTTCGAGGATATTTCTTTTTTCTTTATAGATCTTGCCGGTAATTTTCACATGGAAGCCGTGTCTGCGGAGATAATGGCTGGTTCCTTCAGTCGAGACCAGGTCGAAACCCAGTTGCTCGAGCTTCTCGACGATGGGGATAATCTTCGGCTTATCCTCGTCCGGCGCGCTGATAAACACCCTTCCTTTATCAGGAAGATGGAAACCCGCGCCTTCTTCGGCCTTGAGGAAGGCCAGCGGAAAATGACTATCGATCCCGATGGATTCCCCTGTTGACCGCATCTCAGGGCCCAGAATTGGGTCAACTTCCAGGAATTTATCGAATGAAAAAACAGCTTCCTTCACGGCATACAAATCTGAAGCACAGGGCGTTATGTCTATGTCTCTGAGCTTTTTTCCCATGATGATCTGTGTGGCGATCTTTGCCAGAGGGATTCCTGTGGCTTTGGATAGAAAAGGGACTGTCCTCGAAGCCCTGGGATTGACCTCCAGAATGTAGATCTTTGTTCCTTTGACAGCGACCTGAACATTCATCAAACCCAGGATGTGCAGCTCCTTGGCCATGAGTGCCACCTGACGCTTTACGTCCTCAATGACTCTTTCAGGGAGGAAGTAGGGAGGCGTGACCATGGTGGCATCTCCGGAGTGGACACCGGCTTCCTGGATGTGCTCGAGGATGCCGCCGATGTAGACGTCCTCACCGTCGCTCAGCAGGTCAACATCCAGCTCTACGGCATTATCGATGAATTCATCGATGAGAAGAGGATATTCTGAGATGTATTCCTTAATGAATTTGACGTATTTCTCCAGCTCTTCCTCATCCTGGATGACTCTCATGGCCCGTCCTCCCAGGACATACGAGGGCCGGACAAGGACCGGATAGCCGATTTTTTCAGCTGTTTCCAGGGCTTGAGTCGAGTTCCTGGCCATCCCGTTTCTCGGCCGCTTCAGGTTCAATCTGTTCAAGAAGTTCTCAAATTTTTCTCTGTCCTCGGTTTCGTCGATAGTGTGGGAACTTGTCCCTAAAATGTTGGCTTTGTTTTCCCACAGGCCCACCGAGATATTCAACGGAGTTTGGCCTCCGAACTGAGCGATGATCCCTTCAGGTTTCTCGTTGCGGTAGATGGATAGGACATCTTCCAACGTCACCGGGTCAAAATACAGACGGTCAGAGATGTCATAATCAGTGGAGACGGTTTCCGGGTTGGAATTGATTATGATCGCTTTGTAACCCAGCTCTTTCAGGGCAAATACTCCGTGCACACAGCAGTAGTCAAATTCAATCCCCTGTCCGATCCTGTTGGGTCCTGAACCGAGAATGATGACCTTTTTCTCCGGGAGAGCTTCGGCTTCGTTTTCATCTTCGTAGGAGGAATAAAAATAAGGCGTTTCGGATTCAAACTCTCCTGCGCAGGTATCGACGACTTTCCAGACAGGAAGGACCTTTGCCTGTTCTCTCATCCTCCGGATTTCATCTTCCTTTAATCCCGCCAGTTCGCTGATCCTCTTATCCGAGAATCCCAATTCCTTGGCCCTCTGCAGAAGATCATGGTTGGCTGTGTCTTTTTTCAAGGATTTCAATTCCCTCTCAAAATCCACGATATCTTTGATGTTCTGGAGGAAGAAGGGATCGATCTGCGTGTGCTTGTAGATCTCCTCTATGGCTGCGCCTGCTCTGATGGCATCCGCGATGAACCAGAGCCTTTCCGCGTTCGGTTGGGTAAGATCTTTTCTAAGGATCTTGCTGTTACTCACCTTGAATTTTTCCTTGAATCCCCAATGGTTTATCTCGAGGGAACGGATGGCTTTCTGGAGAGCCTCTTTGAAGGTTCGACCGATGGCCATCGTTTCCCCGACAGACTTCATCTGGGTGGTGAGAGAGGGCTTTTCCTCCGGGAATTTTTCAAAGGCAAACCGGGGGATTTTGACCACGACATAATCGATCGTCGGCTCGAAACAGGCAGGTGTTTTTTTGGTGATATCGTTCAGGATCTCATCCAGCGTGTATCCCACAGCCAGCTTGGCCGCCATTTTGGCAATCGGAAAGCCGGTCGCTTTTGAGGCAAGCGCTGAAGAACGGGATACCCTGGGATTCATCTCGATGACCATAATTCGGCCGTCTTCGGGATTGACCGCGAATTGAATGTTCGAACCACCTGTTTCCACACCGATCTCGCGCATGATGGCGATGGAGGCGTCCCTCAGCCTCTGGTATTCCTTATCGGTCAGGGTTTGAGCAGGAGCGACGGTGATGGAGTCTCCGGTGTGGACTCCCATGGGGTCGAAGTTTTCGATGACGCAGACGATGACCACGTTGTCATTCTTATCCCTCATGACCTCGAGCTCGAATTCCTTCCAACCGATGATGGATTTCTCGATAAGTATCCGTGAGACAGGACTGATGGCGAGGCCGAGAGGGACAAATTTATAGAAATCCCGCCAGTTCTTGAGGATGTTTCCCCCTGTTCCACCGAGGGTAAACGAGGGGCGGATCACCACCGGAAACTTGATCTTCTTCATGATATCCACGGCTTCTTTCAAGCTGGATGCGTATCCGGACTCCGGAACTTCGAGCCCGATCTTCTCCATGGCCCGGCGGAATAGCAACCTGTCTTCTGCCTTGCGGATGGAATCAGTGCTTACGCCTATGAGCTGAATCTTGTGCTCCTTCAGGATTCCTTCATCGTCGAGGTCGAGAGCTAAATTCAGAGCTTTCTGGCCGCCCAGAGTGGCCAGCAGGGCATCGGGTTTTTCTTTCTGGATGATCTTCTCCAGGTATTCAACTGTCAAGGGTTCCAGGTAGGTCCTGTCTGCAAACTCGGGATCGGTCATGATCGTGGCTGGGTTGGAATTGAGCAGGATGACTTTGTAGTTTTCTTCTTTTAAGGCCTTGAGGGCCTGCGTGCCGGAATAGTCGAACTCACACGCCTGTCCGATGATGATCGGACCGGAGCCGATGATCAGGATGGAGTGGATATCGTTTCGCCTCGGCATTTTATTTTCCCTTGAAATCCTCCATCATCTGAATAAAATCCTGAAAAAGATACAGGGAATCCCTCGGACCCGGTGAGCTTTCCGGATGATACTGGACGGAGAAGAGGAATTTTTCCTTTATCGAGAGTCCTTCTGACGTCATGTCGTTGAGGTTGAGATGCGTGAGCTTCGCCCGTCCCTTTAAAGAATCTATATCCACGGCAAACCCGTGGTTCTGCGATGTGATCTCGATGGCTCCTGTCTCCAGGTTTTTCACCGGGTGGTTGGCCCCGCGGTGCCCGAATTTCAGTTTGAACGTCTTCCCGCCAAGAGCCAAAGCAAGGAGCTGGTGGCCGAGACAGATCCCGAAGATGGGGATTTTGCCGATGAGGTTCCGGATGTTCTCGATGGCATACTCGATCGGAGCCGGGTCACCCGGGCCGTTGGAGAGCAGCACTCCATCGGGTTTCATCTTCAGGACTTCCTTCCAGGATGTCCGGGCCGGAACGACAAGGACATCGATGCGGTTCGAAACGAGGCTTCTCAAGATATTTCTCTTTATACCGAAATCATAGGCCACAACAAAGTATTTGAATTTTTTCTTCGCCGAGTAGCCCTTGGGCCACTCGTAGATGCCTTCGCGCCACCTGTAGGG
>SOIA01000380.1 GCA_004378665.1 Candidatus Aminicenantota bacterium | reverse complement strand
AATCCAATTGAATATAAAATTGCTCTAAAAGCTCATCCCCAGCTCTTCTTATTCATACCTCAGTGAATCGACCGGGACGGCCCTGGCGGTCTTGATGACCTGATAGCTTATCGTAATCAGCGCCACAACAAAAGTAAACGCCACTGTCACCACAATCCCTCCCGCATCCAACTTTGTCCGGGATACGAAAAGATTCAGGAACATCCTGGCAGCAAAATAGGCCGCGGGAACAGCGATCAGATTGGCTATCAGAATGATCTTGAGGAACTTCCGCGACAGCAGGAACACAACTCCCGGCACAGAGGCTCCCAGGATCTTACGGATGCCGATCTCTTTTCTCCTCTGTTCCAAAAGGAGCGAGGCCAGACCGAATAATCCCAGGCAGGAAATGAACACAGCCAAGAAAGCAAAGCTGTTAAAGATCGTATTCATAATCTTCAAAGGAACATAGAGCATCTCAATCCAATCATCGAGGAATTGGTACCAGAACGGGAATCCCGGTGATACCTCCTTGAAGACCTTCTCGATATAGGCCAGGCTCCCCGGGATATCTTCAGGGCTGATTTTGATAAGAAGGTCGTAAAACCAGCTGGGCCGAATACCCATAACCATTGGAGAGATATCAAAGATAAGCGGCTTATGGTTGAAATCTTTGACCACACCGATGATCCTTCCCTCCCTGCCGGCCAGCGTGACACGCTTTCCGATCGGGTCCGTCATTCCCATAAAACGAATTGCCGATTCATTGACCACATAAGCCTCTGAAGCGTCTGTCGGGTATTCCTCGGAAAAATCCCGACCCTGCACGATCTCCAGGCCAAATGTCTCCGCGTAATCATGGTCGACATACAGAAAATTCAATTCCACTTCCTTATCCGCATCCATGCCCTCCCACTCGAAATCATTGACATTTAACAGGAGGTGGGGAGGAGCCGAGGCAAAGGTAACATTAAGGATACGCGGGTCTTGCAGCATCCTATCCTTGAAGGTTTTATGGGCGTCTCTTAACTGGTCGTTCACCAGAATATGTACGATCCGTTCACGCGAGAAACCGAACTCAGTGTTTCGGATATATTGCATTTGTTTATAGACGACAATAGTCATGATGATCAGAAGCACAGACACGGAAAATTGGCTGACAACAAGAACAGTCCGGAGAGCGGATCCCTTCCGAGCTCTGCTGATATCCCTCTTCAGGATTTTGGCAGGCTGAAAGGCGGACAGAAAAAGTGCCGGATAACTTCCCGCAACTAAACCGGTGACAACAGCCGCGCCAACAAGCGAAAGGTAAACGAACATATTCCCGGAGCCCAGAAGAGACATCTCTTTACCTTGAAGCCTGTTGAACACCGGAAGGAAGAGATCAACCAGAATGACCGCCAGACAGAATGATATCAATGAGAGAAGCACAGATTCTCCCAGGAATTGCTTGATAATATCCGACCGTCTGGCACCGACCACTTTTCGCATCCCCACTTCCAGAGCACGGATACTGGAGCGGGCCGTTGTGATATTCATAAAGTTGATGCAGGCGATGGCCAGGACCACGACCGCAATCACACCAAAGATAAGAACAAATCTCCTGTCACTGCGGCCTCCCTGCATGATATTCAAGTGGGCTTCTCTCACTGGCTGAAGAGTGATGCTGTACTCATCTTCCGGATGGTATCTCTGGATGATCCCGGCGATCTTGCGGTTGAGGTCCTCAACAGAAACACCTTCCTGAAGCTGGACATAGGCAGCGGTCTCTCGCCACCAGGAAGAGAGGCGTTCACTGTCATAAAGCTGGAGTGAGGCCATGAAGTCAAATTGAAGGTGCGAATTGTAAGGGACCTTTTCTATGATACCGGTCACCTCAAGATCATGTGAGTTGTTCCAGTGGAGGATCTTTCCCATGGGATTTTCGTCACCAAAGTATCTTCGAGCCGCCTCCTTTGTCACGACTACAGAATTCGGGTTATTCAAGGTCGTCTTCGGGTTTCCTGCGGAAAAATCATAAGAGAACATGGAGAAAAAAGAGGGGTCGGTCAAGAAGAACCGCTGTTCATAGAAAGTGATGTCGCCGTACCGGACAGCGCTGGGGTAGGCCTGGGTCCTGACCCGGGTTACTTCTACAATTTCAGAATATTCTTCCTTGAGGATCTTGGGTAGAATATAGGGAGCACTGGGTATTCCCGGGTCACCCGGATCATCGGCTTTCTTGAGAATGATGCGGTAGAGCAGTTTGCTGTGGGTGTGGAACGTATCATAGTTCAGCTCGTCATAGGTCCAGAGGAAGATGAGGATGAAGCAAGCCATCCCCACGGTCAGGCCAGCTATATTGATGAAGGAATAGCCTTTATATCTCTTGATGTTCCTGAAGGCTGTTTTGATGTAGTTTTTAAACATGGGGATTCTTGTTTCCGAGCATCCTAAAATATAACATGATTTCCAGTCTGTAAATAAGCAAATTTCATGCCATATTGGATACTGGAGAGAAAGCTCGAGAAAAAAGGAAAAAACGAGATTTCAATGTCCGAAATCGGATACAAAATGTTCATATCCGAACAGAC
>SOIA01000149.1 GCA_004378665.1 Candidatus Aminicenantota bacterium | reverse complement strand
ATATCAGGCCCGATATTGCCAGAGCCTACGACTCCTATCTTGCTGATATTTCGTCCAAAAATTTCCCAAGGCATGATAACCTTCCTTTCTAAACAGGATTTTTTATGGCTTTCCCTCTCGAACGCCAATCTCAAAAACCTTTAAATTCATCTCAAGATTTTTCTTCTTACTGACTGATTCCAAGACATATCTCAGGTCCTCGTAATTAAAGGGGACCAACCCAGTCCCCACAGAGTATCCGATGAGGAGAATATTGGCGAACATCACCGAGCCAATTTTTGAGGCCGCTCCGCTGGCATCAAATGACCTGAAAGTAATTTCTTTCTCTTTTAGATAATCCAAGACCTTTTGGTCGAATCGACCCGGATCCTCCAGGTTCACAAAACACACACTTCCTCTTCTCAAGAATTTCAAGGTCCTGTAAGTCTCATTCTCTTCAAAAGAATAAAGAATATCAGCGGTGCCTGTTCTAATCACAGGACTCTGAAATTTACCTAACTTCAGATGAGCGATAACCGAACCACCTCGTTGACTCATGCCGTGGGTTTCTGATCCCATGATATCCAAACCCAACTTCAGCCCCAATTCAGAAAATATCTTTGAAGAAAATAATATCCCTTGCCCTCCGATCCCGGCTAATATAATCTGCACTTTCATACCGGAATGATAGCTCCTTTCGGGCAGGCATGGATACACACACCGCAGTCAACGCATAAATTTCGGTCGATCTCGACACAATTATACTCTTCACGAAGATAAAGCGCTGGACACTCAAAATAATCTACACAATACTGACATCCATCGCAGTCATCGGTTATCTCAACTTTAACAGGACTCTCCATGCACACATCCGGGTACCGGATAAGACAGGGATGTCTGGCGACAATCACAGCTATCCCTCCACCGCTTCTCTGAGTATATTTTCTCGCTTTTTTTAAAAGTTTTACTAAATTCTCGACATCATAGGGATCTATTGTCTCAATCCATCCCACTCCGCACCCTTTAATCAATTCCTCCAGAGAAATCTTCTTTCCTTCGCTCCCATCTGCCGTTATTCCTAAGCCTGGAGTAGGCTGCATTCCTGTCATCGCAGTTATCTCGTTGTCCAGGATAACTAAAACAAATCTCGCGTTGTTGTAGACTGCACTCAAAAGTGAAGCTGTGCCAGAATGAAAAAAGGTTGAGTCACCCATGGTTGCAACTATCGGGATATCTTTCTTATCCTGATGATAAGCATGATAAAATCCGCTGGCCAAAGTGATTCCAGCTCCCATGTCAAGAACCGTGTCCACTGCTTTCAGGTTGAGCCCTAGGGTGTAACAGCCTATATCGCTGCTGTAGATGGCCTTTGGAAGTGCCTTTTTAATCGCAAAAAACGCCGCCCTTTCAGGGCAGCCAGCGCATAAAGTCGGTCGACGAACATCAATATCAAGGCCCTCGATGATCTTGCGAAGTTTTTCATCCCCGCTTTCCTCCAAATCAGCTATTCCAAGTTCATTTAAAACGCTCGCCAGGATATCATGAATCACATCTGGAGCGAGGTCTCCCTGCAAGGGAATATGTCCGGAAAGACGTCCAAGCACTTTATTTTTATCCACAATTTGAGACTCGATAACAGAGTCAGTCTCCTCAATCACCAAAACCTTCTTGTGCCTCTCTATGAACTCCGCAACTCTTTTATGGGGAAGGGGGTAAGGAGTTCCGATTTTTAAGACATTGATATTCTTTTTTAAGTTGAGTTCCTCCAGAATATCCATGAGTACGACAAAGCTCACGCTGCAAGTGATGATTCCAAAGGGACCTTCGCCGCTATTCCCGACCTCATAATTCCATCTGGAATCGTCTTCAAATCTTTCCTGAATTCTCTTCAGGACCTCATTCAATTTTTTATGAAGAACAAACCTGTATTTTGGAGTGGCTGCCCATCGCTCTGGATCTTTCTTGAAATCTGCCTGCCGGTCAAGCATATTTACAGGGGACAACTTCACGCTTTGCTTGGCATGAGAGACTCTGATCGTCGGGCGCACAATTACAGGAATCTGATACGTTTCTGAAAGCTCAAAGGCCTCTTTGACCATCTCCTTTGCCTCTTGAGGAGTTGAGGGATCATAGACAGGCACCTTAGCGAACATGGCAAAGAAACGGGAATCCTGTTCGGTCTGCGAGCTATGAGGTCCAGGGTCATCGCAACTGATTACGACCATCCCCCCAATAACTCCTGTATAAGCTGAACTCATCAAAGAATCAGATGCAACATTCAATCCCACCTGTTTCATAGCAACTGCTGCCCTCTTCCCTGTCAAACTTGCCGCCAATGCATTATCAAAAGCGACCTTTTCGTTTGCTGACCATTCAATGTAAGTATTCAGACCTAACTCTTTTTTAAACTCTACGACGGCTGGGATAATTTCAGAGCTTGGTGTCCCAGGATAAGAAGTGACAACGTGACATCCAGCCTCAATAATTCCTCTGGCAATGGCAACATTTCCTAGCAATATTCGAGTTTCTTCTTTTGCCACTTTCATTATTGGATTTATCCCGAAGTCAGATGAT
>SOIA01000321.1 GCA_004378665.1 Candidatus Aminicenantota bacterium | reverse complement strand
CCAGACCTTTTTTTACTTTTTTTTCTTTACAAATCTCTCCAATAAAAACCCGGCCGCGAATCCGGCAAGGCTCAACCCAAAACCGTAAGGGACAGAATACGGCCACGAAGGCCAGCTCAAGGGCAGAAGACCCAGTTCGCACAAAAAGCCGACGATTGAATATCCCCCACCTAAAAGAAGGCTCAGAAATCCCGCTAACGGGAGTTTTTTTCGCAGAAAGATCATGGCCATTCCCGGCACAAAAAGGCCTTCGGCCATGATCTCGGAAGCCAGCCCCAGAGTCTTGAGGATACTTTGAAATTTTATCGCCACAAGAAATGCCACACCCCCGATAATGAAAGTCGAGAGGCGGCTCACAAAAACGATCTCCTTTCCCTGTCTCTGAGGAAAAACCTGCTGGTAGACGTCGCGTGTGAGAGAGAGAGCTCCAGTGTTTATCGCTGTATCCATGGTGGACATCACAGCCGCCACGACGGCCACGAACAGGATCCCGCCGAGCAAAACACCTGTCTTAGAGGAAATAAGCGCAGAAAGAAGGGGCCCATCTGTTCCCCGGGAAAAGAATAAGGGGAGAGAGAGCATTCCGATAAAGACAACAATCCAGTAGAGGAAGAAAAGCGTGCCGCTTGTGGCGAACAGTCCCGTGCGAGCGCTCGTGTCTGACCGCGCCGCTTGAATCCTCTGCCAGGCGATCGGCGAAATCGTCCAAGCAAGCGTGAATGAAAAAACGATCAGGATATTCTCTTTGAAATTGAAGAAAATGTTGAAGTAGTCGCGCTTTCCCAGTTCGGAGGCATAAACGGAGAGCTGATTCATGGACGATGAGCCAGAAAGGAAGATAAACAGGCCAAAAATCCCCGCAATAAGAAGGACGAACTGGAGTCCATCGGTCACCACCACAGAAAGAAAGCCTCCGAAGGCAGAATAGACGAGGACCACGAATGTCCCGAGCGCCAGACTCCAGAAATAGGGAATGCCCAGGAATGATTCCAAAAAAATTCCTGCAGCGACCATCTGGGAGGCAGCCAGAACAGCCATGTACCAGATGATCAGAAATGAGGACATATGGCGGACCGTCCGGCCATAGCGGAGTTCCACAAGGTCGGGCAAGCTCACTATCGGAAGGCGTCGAATCGGACGGCTCAAAACAAATGCGAGCAGAAGAACCGTGAGAACCGCAGGTGCTCCCATCACCCAGAAGGAACTCAGCCCTCTCTCAAAGGCCTGGTCGGTCGAAACGAGAATGGACGTCGCTCCAAACCAAGACGCCGAAAGAGAGAAGAAAACCAAAAAAGCAGGAAGATTCCGGGAAGCGAGGAAAAAATCCTCAAGGTTTTTCATCCTTTTCGAGAACAGAAAGCCCACAAAAAGAAGAAGGACGAAGTACCCTATCAGAAACAGAAAAAACTCGATTTTCACGAAGCCATTTATAACAAAAAACTCTCTGTTTTAGCAAGTCAAACAAATGGGGTCAGGCTTTGATAACTTTGATCAATAAACGGTCGTGATCCGAGCCTGTTCCAGGTTAACTGTATCATCAGGGGCAGAGAAATTTATTATCCTCATGATAAGGCTCAGCTCCTCATCATGAATCATCAAAGTTATCAAAGCCTGACCCCGATTGGTTCTTGTGTTATAATCCCATTATCATGAGATATGTTTGTTGCCTTTTGTTCTTATCGCTGTTCAGCTTTTCCACAACTGTCGATGATGTCGTCATCAACGTGGAAAGGAAACTTCGCTCAATGCGTTCCCTGCAAGCGAATTTCAACCAAATTTTCTATGCTTCCTCTGTCTCGACTCCATTGAATGAAAAGGGGAAATTCTACTTTCAAAAGCCAAACTGGATGAGATGGGAATACAAAGACCCGGAGGAAAAAATTTTTCTCTACAAGGAAGGAGTCTTCCTGTTTTATTTCCCGGAAGATAAAGAAGTCATCCAGAGCGAACTGTCCAAGGAAATGTATGAATCCGAAATTCTGACCCTTTTCTCCGGCCAGAAGCAGCTTAAGGACGAGTATACAATCGAATTCAGCCCCTTCCCCTCTGAAAGTCAGAAAACCTGGAAGCTGAAGTTGACTCCCAAAGAAGAAAGTGATTATACACATATCCTCCTGGAGATCGATGAAAAAACATGGCTGATCCGAAAAGCCATCTTCTTCGATTGGGCCGGTAACAAATCCGAGTTTCAATTCTCTCAAATAAAGACGAATGTCCGATTTTCTGATAAAGTCTTCGAACTTGAACTTCCTCCCGATGTCGAAATCATCAAGGACGAATCACTCAAGCAAAATGAAAATATCCATCATTCTTCCACAACCTAAACCAAATCCTTCCGTCTTCGTATAATACTTTGAGGACAGGCTGTCCTCCATGAATGAAGATAAAAATCTCGTCGAAAAAACACTTCAAGGCGAACAAAAGGCTTTTGAAATGATTATTCAGAAGTATCAACAGCCGCTTCTGAATTACATCGGGCGCATGGTGGGAGAACGCGAGTTGGCCCTGGATTTCACTCAGGAGGTGTTCATCCGGACCTATTCTTCGCTTCGTTCCTACAAACCCCAGTTCAAGTTCAGCACTTGGCTTTACAGAATCGCTTCGAATTTCATTATCGATTACTGGAGAAAGAAAAAAATCGATACGTTCTCACTCGATCATCAGAAAAAAATGGATAGAGATCTCCCTCCTATTCAAGTCCCTGCGGATGAGGAATCCCTCGTGACAAAGTTTGAAACCTCCCAGCTCAGGGGAAGGATCGAGCGGGCGTTGGATAGAATTCCCTCTTCACTGAGAGAAGTGTTCGTTTGGAGGCATATCAACGAGTTGAGTTACGAAGAGATTGCCGAGATAAAAGGACTGCCCACAGGGACAATAAAGAACAGAGTCTTCCAGGCCAAAGAACTCATTCGCAATTTGCTGGAGGAAACGCCATGACATGCCTCAGCATTGAACAGATTTATCTCTACATCGAAAAAGAGCTTCCCTCCGCCAAAAACAGAGAAATCCAGAAGCATTTGGCTGACTGCCCGAAATGCCAAAAAGCCGTAGAAGAAAGAAAATTGCTGATCGAAGCCGCAGAGAGCCTTCCCGCATGGGAAACCCCCCTTGGTTTTACCCAGCAGGTCATGGCCAGAATTTTCCAGGCCAGAGTCTCTCCTTTGTCTTGGCTCGGAGCCGTGGTATCCGGTTTTGCATCCATGATCCTCGCCGTCGTTCTCTTTGCTCTTGTCACCGGTCAAAATTTCTCAGACCTTCTCCGCGGCTCTTATTACACCTTGTTGAATGCCATAAAAAATCTCTCTCCTCTTCTCGCGAAAATCCTCAAGCTGGCACCACTGCTCCTTAAGATCCTTCAGCAGTTCGGAGAATTCCTTGTCAAGGGCCTGACTCTTCTGACATCTCTCATCAGCCCTCAGGTTCAAATCATCATCATAACGGTCGTGATCGTCATCATCGCATCCTCTATATACGGACTCAGAAGAAAATTATTTATCGGAGAAAAAGCATGAAAAATAAAACAACCTTGGCCTTTATCCTTCTCTTCATGATCTCAGGCCTCCTTCCGCTTCATGGCCAACAGTGTTTCTCTGTGACCGAGGATATATTCATCGCAGAAGACGAAGTCCAGAAGAACGTCGTCTCTTTCGGCGGGAAGGTCGTCATCGAAGGAGAAGTCAGAGAAATGGTTATCGCCTTCGGCTGTGAAGTCATCATCAGCGGTGAAGTCGGAGATTCCGTCGTGGGATTCGGCTCTGATATTACTCTCAAGTCTTCAGCCGTCATAGATGGAGACGTTGTCGCTTTAGGAGGAACGCTCGAGAAAGAAATCGGATGTCTGATTGGAGGAGACACAATCTCCTTCAAGGGATTTGAAGACCTCGCAGATTTCCTGGGAGAAGGCTTGACGGGGGCTTTGATCCCCTTAATCATTTTCTTCAAATTAGTCTCAGTCTTTATCACCTTCCTCCTGGCCTTATTGGTTACGGCTCTCTTCCCCCGACAGATCACATTTGCTTCTGCCCAAGTCAGAAAATCCTTCTGGCCGGTCGTCGGCACAGGAGTTTTGAGTATCACCATTTATTTTGGATTAATCATTTTTGCGACGTTGCTCTCGTTCGTTTTGATCGGCATCCCGCTGCTTATCGCTCTCATCATCATAGGATTCATCATAAAGCTCTTTGGTCGAGTGTTCCTCTTCTACTTCTTCGGAGAAAGTCTCATCCAGGCTTTCAACAAGAACAGCAAGGTCTCTGCGTTCGGAGGCATGATACTCGGCTTCATTTTCGTGAGCTTCATTTCCTTCATCCCCTTTATCGGCGGACTCTTCATGTTCTGCTTGAGCATCATCGGCTGGGGAATCGTTATCAGGACGAAATTCGGCACGACGGAGAATTGGTTCAAGAAAAAGGTCGAGTAAAAAAAGACAGAAAAAAAGGGGCCTGGCCCCTTTTTTTTATTAGACTTCTAAAATTTCTTTTTCCTTGGCAGCCGCCATTTCCTCTATCTTATTAGTGTACTCCTCGATGACTTCCTGAAGCTTATCATAACCCCAAAATTTGTCATCCTCGGTGATCTCTTTATCTTCTTCCAGCTTTTCGATGGCTTCCTTGCTTTCTCTTCGCATGATGCGGAGGGCCGTCTTCTCGTCATCCAGCAATTTTTTGATGTGCTTCGCGATCTCCTGTCGTCTTTCCTCATCTAACGGCGGGATCGGGACCTTGAGCATCTTCCCGTCATTGACCGGGTTCAAACCGAGATCTGCGCTCCTGATCGCTTTATCAACGGCATCCAGGGTGGATGGATCCCAGGGCTGGACCGTGATCAGCGTAGGATCAGGTACTCCGAGCGTGGCCACCTGATTGATAGGCGTTAAATTCCCGTAGTACTCGACTTTGATATCCTCAAGGAGATTGATATTCGCCCGGCCGGTTCTCAACTTGCTCAGATCTTTCCGAAAATGCTCGGCAGAGACTTTCATTTTTTTTTCGAGTTCCCTTAAAATGTCTTTAACCATCTTTTTCCCTCTTTAATCAAAGCCCAAATTATTCACCTGAATTATCCAGGCAAAAAGACCTAGTCAAAGGCTGAGTCTATTCAGTAGATTCGTGTTCCCACTTTCTGGCCCAAAACGGCCTTTTTGATATTTCCCTTCTCCCGCAAGCTAAAAACAACGATCGGAAGGTCGTGCTCTTGACACATAGAGATAGCGGTCGTATCCATGACCTTTAAGCCTTTTTTAATAACATCCATGTATTTTATGGAACTGAACTTTTTCGCAGCCTTGTCTATCATCGGGTCAGCTGAATAGACACCGTCCACTTTTGTGGCTTTCAGGATCACTTCCGCTTTGATCTCGAGTGCTCTCAACGCGGCCGCCGTATCCGTGGTGAAAAAGGGACTTCCGATACCAGCGCTGAAAATAATAATCCTTCCTTTTTCAAGGTGTCTTATGACTCTTCTTCTGACGAAAGGTTCAGCCACGGCTTTAATCTCAATGGCAGAAATGTGCCGAGTCATCACTCCTTCTTTCTCCAGCGCATCTTGAAGAGCAATCCCATTCATAATAGTGGCCAGTAGCCCCATATAATCAGCCGATGCCCTATCCATTCCGGCTTGCGCGGCGGAAGCCCCACGAAAGATATTGCCACCACCGATCATGATGGCGATTTCAACACCCAAATTATGGATCTCCTTCAAATTTTGAGCAATAGACTTCGCCGTTTCCAGATCAACGCCGTAGTCATTCTGACCGAGGAGGGACTCACCGGAGAGTTTTAACAGAATTCTTTTAAACGCCGGCTTGTTTTGTGGCATGACTGAATTCAATTTATGGCTGGCCCAGCTCGTACCGGGCAAACCTGTTTATGCGAATATTCTCGCCAAACTTGGCGATATGGGACGCCACAAGCTGTTTTATCGAAACCTTATCATCCTTCACATACGGCTGATTCAATAAACACACTTCTTCGTAAAACTTCCCCAGCTTCCCCTGGACAATCTTATCAACAATCTCCGGAGGCTTTTTAGAGTCCTTGAACTGTTCCCGTGTGATCTCTTTTTCCTGGTCTAACACTTCGGGAGGAATGTCCTCTGAAGAAACATACTTGGGGTCGGATGCGGCAATGTGCATAGCGATGTTTTTCACTAACTCTTTAAACTCATCATTGCGCGCGACAAAGTCAGACTCACAATTCACCTCTAAAAGAACTCCAATTTTCCCGTTCAGATGAATATAAGAACCGATGATGCCTTCGACAGTTTCCCGGCTCATCTTGTCCTGAGCGCGCGCGTATCCTTTCTTTCTCAAAATCAGGATCGCCTTCTCGATGTCTCCTTTGGATTCTTTGAGTGCCTGCTTGCACTCCATCATCCCTATTCCTGTCCGCTGACGGAGTTCCTTGACTGTTTCAGCTTTTATCTCCATCTCACATTCCTTCCTTAAACCGATTCTCCAGGATCAGCAGGGCCTTTCTCTCCCCCCTCTGCAGGAGCCCGCCTCAGAGAAAGAGGAAGTCTTCTGCTCTTAAATAGGCTGCTTTTCCTCCGGCACTGCCGCTTCTTCCTTTTTAGCTTCTTGGAGTTCGTTTTCTATTTTCTTCTGCTTTCCTTCCATGATGGCTTGGGTGACCTTTGATGTGAACAATTCAATGGCTCTGACTGCATCATCATTCCCGGGGATGGGATGGTTGATATTTTCTGGATCTCCATTGGTATCCACGACCGCGACGATAGGAATCTTCAACTTCTGGGCCTCTTGAATCGCGATTTCCTCCTTGTTCGAATCTATAACAAACAAAGCCCCGGGACGTTCGTGCATGTTCTTTATTCCGCCCAAATTTTTCGAAAGCTTCCTGTAGACTTTTTCCAGTTTGGATTGCTCCTTCTTGGACAAAAGGTCCCAACGCCCATCCTCTTTCATCTCTTCCATCTCGATCAACTTGTCCACGCTGCCTCTGATCACGTCGAAGTTGGTCAACAATCCTCCCAGCCAACGCTGGTTGACATAACTGGATTCACATTTTATTGAATTTTCCTTGATAATATCCTGGGCTTGTTTTTTAGTCCCGACCAGAAGCACCTCTTTTCCACTCTCGGCCACGCTTCTGATGAACTGAAGGGCATCCTTGAAAATTTTTATCGTCTTCTGCAAATCGATGATATAGATTCCATTCCTCTGTCCAAAAATGAAATCTTTCATCTTGGGATTCCACCTCTTCGTTTGGTGGCCAAAATGAACACCTGCTTCCAAAAGTTCTTTCATAGTTACTAAAACCAATAGAAATCCTCCATTTATCTCTTGTGGTATTGTGGAGCCTTCCTGGCACCTAACAATCCGTATTTCTTTCTCTCTTTGATCCTGGCGTCTCTCGTCAGCAGGCCCGCACTCTTCAGGCCACCCTTCAGTTCTTTATTAAACTCGACCAGAGCCCGGGATATTCCCAGCCGGATCGCATCAGCCTGGCCACCGATTCCTCCTCCGTTGACTCGGATGAAAACATCAAACTTGTTCTCAGTCTCGGTCAGACGAAGAGGTTGTTTGATGACGTGCTTCTGGCTTTCCATATTAAAATACTCATCGAACTGTCTGGGCCTCTTATTCACATAGAGAGTGACATCACCTTTTCCCGGACGCAAAAAGACTCTTGCCACCGATGTTTTTCTCTTTCCTGTTCCGTAATACTGGATTAAACTCAACTTTCCTCCTAAAAACGGTATTCTTGTGGTTTCTGAGCATCATGAGGATGTTCTGGGCCCTTGTAGACTTTTAGATTTTTATACACAGCTCGACCGAGTTTACCTTTGGGAATCATCCCCCAAACCGCTTTCCGAATCACTTCTTCTGGCTTTTTATCGAGGAGTTCCTTGAGAGTATTGACTTTCAGCCCTCCTGGATAACCGGAATGAGAATAATACTTTTTCTGCTCCATTTTTTTCCCTGTCACGTTTATCTTTTCAGCATTGACAATGACCACAAAATCTCCACAATCGATGAATGGAGTAAACTCGGGCTTCCGCTTTCCACGCAGCAAAGTCGCCACTTCAGTGGCCAACCTGCCGAGAATCTTCCCATCAGCATCAATCAGCCACCATTTCTTTTCGATCTCTTCTTTTTTTAGTGTAAACGTCTTCATTTCTTTTGACCTGAGATTTAGGCTTTTGAAAAAGAGCGATGCTCTAAAATACTAAATCTTAAGGGAATTGTCAACACATGGG